>JANOCF010000935.1:0-2885 GCA_031412055.1 Holophagales bacterium
CACGGCCAGGTCGGCCTGGCCGGCGTGGCGGTGGAGCAGGGCCGCGAACGCGGCGAGGAGGACCATGTAGGGCGTGGCGGTCCCGCGGCGGCCGAAGGCCGCCAGCGCCTCGGGCAGGTCCGGCGGCAGGAGGACCGGCACGGCGCCGCCGCGCGAGGTGGCGATCCCCGGCCGCGGCCGGTCCGCGGGCAGCTCCAGGCGCGGGAGGCCGGCGAGACGCTCCCGCCAGGGGGCGATGCGCCGCTCCAGCTCCTCGCCCCGCAGCCACTCCCGCTGCCAGACCGCGAAGTCGGAGTACTGCACCGGCAGCCCTCGCAGGCGCGGCGCCTCTCCGGCATGCAGCGCCTTGTGGACCTCCGCCAGCTCCTCCAGCAGGATGTTCAGCGACCAGCCGTCGGCCACGATGTGATGCAGGTTCGCGAGGAAGAGATGGACGCCGTCCTCCAGCCGCACGAGGAGGAAGCGCGCCAGGGGACCCCGCGCGAGATCGAACGGGCGCCGGGCCTCTTCCCGCAGCAGGGCCAGGGCCTCGGTCTCCGGCACACCTCTCAAGTCCACCCGCGGCAGCGTCACCCCGGCAGCGGGGCTCACAACCTGGACCGGCTCGCCGTCCACCTCGGCCACTGTGGTGCGCAGCGACTCGTGGCGGGCCACCACCACGGCCAGGGCCTCTTCGAGGAGGTCCGGGCGCAGCTCGCCTTCCAGGCGCAGGGCGACCGGGATCGCGTACGCCGGGCTGCCGGGCTCCAGCCGGTCGAGAAACCACAGGCGCTCCTGGGCGAAGGAGAGCGGAGCTGGGCTTTCGCGGCGCGGACGGCGCGCGGGCAGGAGGGCCGGGGCCGGCGAGGCGCTCCGCCGCAGGGCTTCCTCGACGCGCAGGGCGAGCCCGGCCAGCGTCGGCTCCTCGAAGGCCGCCGACAGCTCCAGCTCGACGCCCGTGGCGTCCCGCAGCCGGGAGACCATCTGCGCCACCTTGAGCGAGTGGCCGCCCAGGGCGAAGAAGTCGGCCTCGCGGTCCACCCGCTCCAGCCCGAGCCCGAGCAGATCGCGCCAGATGCCGGCCAGCAGCTCCTCGGCGGGCGTCCGCGGCGCGCCGCCCTTGCCTTGCGGCCGCGCCGGCTCGGGCAGCGCCCGCCGGTCCACCTTGCCGTGCGGGGTCAGCGGCAGCGACTCCAGCACCACCACCGCCGCGGGCACCATGTAGGCGGGCAGACGCTCGGCCAGGAAGCCCCGCAGCTCTTCGGCAGAGGACTCCGTAGCCGCGGCCCACGCCACCAGCACCGGCCCTGCTCCGAGATCCCGGGAGAGGACCACGGCGTCGCGCACGGCCGGATGGCGGCGCAGCGCGGCCTCGATCTCTCCGGGCTCGATGCGGAAGCCGCGGATCTTGACCTGGTGGTCGACGCGGCCGAGGAAGTCGATGCTCCCGTCCGGCCGGCGGCGCACGAGGTCGCCGGTGCGGTACAGCCTGCCCCCCGGCTCGTTGCCGAACGGGTCGGGGATGAACGATGACGCCGTGGTCTCCGGACGGCCGCGGTAGCCGCGGGCCAGGCCGGTGCCGCCGATCCACAGCTCGCCCGGGACGCCCAGGGGAACCGGATTGCCGCGGCGGTCCACCACGTAGACCCGCGAGCCCGCCATGGGCAGGCCGATCGATGGCGGCAGCGCGGGAGCTCCGGCGACTTCCGGCTCCACCCGCGTCCAGGTCGTCACCACCGTGCTCTCGGTCGGGCCGTAGTGGTTGAAGAGCGCGAACGGCACGTCCGGCCGGGGCGCGCGCCGGAGCCGGTCGCCGCCGGTGAGCAGGGCGCGCAACGCCGGGGCCTCGAAGCGCCCCTCGGCCAGCAGCGCCTCGGCCAGCGGCGTGGGCAGGAAAGCCAGGGTGATCCCCTCGCGCTCCAGCCAGTTGGCCAGGCCCGCCGCATCCGAGCGCAGCTCCCCGGGCGGGAAGTGAAGGCTGGCACCGGCGCAGAGGTACGGCCAGATCTCCCACACCGCCGCGTCGAACGTGGCCGCGGCTACCTGTGTCGCCCGGTCCGCGGCGATGACGCCGTAGACCTGCTGGTGCCAGCGCACCAGGTTGAGCAGCGACCCGTGGCGGATCTCCACCCCCTTGGGCGTGCCCGTGCTGCCCGAGGTGTAGATGACGTAGGCCAGGTGGTCCGGCCCGGGCTCGGGCAGGCCGGCGGGAGACGCCGCGGCCAGGGCGTCCAGGCAGAGGGTGCGCGCCCCAGCGGCTTCCAGCGACGGGCGCCAGCGCTCGCGGGTAATCACCAGCGCGGCGTGGGCCTCGCCGAGGATCGTGGCCAGCCGGCCGCCCGGGTCGGCGGGGTCCAGCGGCAGGTAGGCGCCGCCTGCCTCCAGCACGCCGAGGAGCGCGGCCACCATCTCCGGCCCCCGCTCCAGGGCCACGCCCACCAGCGCCTCCGGGCCAGCCCCGGCGGCGCGCAGATGGAGCGCGATCTCGCGGGAGCGGCGGCCCAGCTCGCCGTAGGTCATCGTCTGCCCTTGGGCCGCCAGGGCCACGGCGTCCGGGCTCCGCTCGACGTGCCCGCGCACGAGGGGCACGATCCCCGCCTCCCAGGCCGCGGCCGGGGGCTCGCCGTTCCACGCCAGCAGCGCCTGATCGCGCTCGGCCGCGGAGAGGAGAGGCAGGTCCGACAGCCGCAACCCGGAATCGCCAGCCGCGCCAGCCGCGCCGCGCAGCAGGGTCTCGAAGCCGCCCAGCAGGCGCCCGGCCGTGGCGTCGTCGAAGAGGTCGGGGTTGTACTGGCAGCAGGCCGTGAGCCGCCCGCCGACCTCGCCCAGGAGCATCGTCAGGTCGAACTGCGAAGTCCGGCGGGGCATCGCCACCGACTCCAGGACCAGCGGCCCGGTCTCCAGCC
>JANOCF010000936.1:0-2609 GCA_031412055.1 Holophagales bacterium
CATGCCCACCGCCGTCTGGTGGGACTACATCGACGGCATCATCACCATCGACGACAAGACCGCCTACCAGGCGACCTTGGAGCTGGCGAAGAAGGAGTCGATCTTCACCGGCTCCTCCGGCGGCGCAGCCGTGGCCGCGGCCCGGCAGATCGCCCGGAGCATGGACGAGGGCAGCCTGGTGGTGACGCTGGTCCCCGACTCGGGCGAGCGCTACCTGTCCAAGTTCAACAAGACGTGGCTGACGGAAAAGGGGTTGATCTGATGTACATCGCGACGAACCGCTTCAGCGTGAACGCCGGCTTCGAGGAGGGTTTCGAGGAGATCTGGAGGTCGCGCGACAGCTACCTGCACGAGGTGCCGGGCTTCCGCGAGTTCCACCTCCTGCGGGGCGAGACCCGGGACGGGATCACACCCTATCTCTCGCACTCGACCTGGGCTTCGCGGGATGCCTTCGTCGCCTGGACGGAGTCCGAAGCCTTCCGCAAGGCCCACGGAGATGCCCGTTCGCCGCAGGGAACCCTGGCCGGCCACCCGGTGTTCGAGGGATTCGAAGTCATCCTGTAGGCATCATGTCGTCTTAGAATAGGCGCAGGAGGTCTTCTCGTATGGATGAGCAGCGGATCGCCGTTGTGACCGGCGGCAATCGGGGAATCGGTCTGGAGATCTGCCGGCAGCTCGCCGGCCTCGGGCTCAAGGTGGTGCTGGCGGCCCGAGACGAGGACAAGGCGCGCGAGGTGGCAGCGGGTCTGGCCAGCGACGTGGTCCCCTACGTTCTGGATGTCCGGGACACGGCGGGTGCCCAGCGCCTGGCGGAGTACCTCGAACGGGAGCTCGGGGGCTTGGACATCCTGGTCAACAACGCGGGCGTCTTCCTTGACCATCATCAAGGCGGCCTGTCCGTCTCCATGGACGTGGTCCGCGAGAGCCTGGAGACCAACGTGGTCGGACCCTGGGCACTCTCGCAGGCCGTGGTGCCGCTCATGAAGCGGCGGCGCTACGGCCGCATCGTCAACGTGTCGAGCGGGCTTGGCGCCATGTCGGAGATGATGGGCGGCTACGCCGGCTACCGGGTCTCCAAGCTTGCCTTGAACGGCCTCACCCGCATCCTGTCCGACGAGCTGCGGGACACGAACATCCTCGTCAACACCCTCTGCCCCGGCTGGGTCCAGACCGAGATGGGAGGCGTGGGAGCGCCGAAGCCGGTGGAGAAGGGTGCGGATACGGCCGTCTGGCTGGCCACGCTGCCGGATGGCGGACCCACGGGAGGGTTCTTCCGCGACCGCCGGCAGATCCCCTGGTAGAAGCTACAGCCAGTCCCGGTACAGCTCCGCCCGGCGATTGCGCCAGAAAAGCCTGCGGGCCGTAGAGCTTGCGCAGAGCGAGAGATCGATGTCGGAGACGACGAGGTCCTCCTCCAGGCTCTTTCCCCGGGCGAGCACCCGGCCTTCGGGGTCCACCACGAACGACTCGCCGGAGAAGTGGAGCTTTCCCTCCACGCCGACCCGGTTGGCCAGGGCCGCGAAGTAGCCGTTCTGGAAGGCCGCGGCCCGGACCTCGGCCTCGTAGAGCCCTTCCGGCCACTCGCCCACCGTCCCCGCCTGCGGGATCACCACCAGATTGGCTCCGGCCACGCCGAGCGCGCGCATGACCTCCGGATAGTGGCGGTCGTAGCAGATCGCCACGCCCACCTTGCCCGCCCGCGTGTCGTAGACAGGCATTCCCCTATCTCCAGGGTGGTAGTAGTCCTGCTCATGGAACCCCTCGTAGTCCGTGACGTGGACCATGCGGGTGATCCCGAGCAGGGTGCCGTCCGCGTCGAAGACCGGGGAGCTGTCGAAGCGCCGGCCCTGCTCGTCCAGCTCATAGAGGTTGAAGACGGTGACCAGCTCCAGCTCGCGAGCCTTGGCGGCCACGGCGTCGGCGGTGGGTCCGGGGATGGGCTCGGCCAGCTTCAGGGCTTCGCGGTCGCCGGGCACCTGCGGGAAGAAGCGGTCGAGGACGACCTCGGGAAAGGCGATGAGGTCGGCCCCGGCCCGCTTCGCTGCCGTCATGGTCTCCAGGGCACGGGCGAGATTGGCGGCGCGGTCGGGGCTGGCGGAGAGCTGGGCCAGGGCAATTCTCATCGCCGCGACTTCATCTTGAAGGACCACGTGAAGGTGAAGTGGGCGACCTCGGCGCCGCCACGCGCCGTACCCACGGTGAGAGCTTCGACCGTGACCGGCTCGCCCGTGGCCACGGCCCGTGCAACGCCTTCAGACAGCTTCTCACCGTCCACGCAGGTGAAGGAGGTGAGACCCGTCGCCTTCTTGCCGAAGCTGGCACTCATCCCGGTGATCAGCATGGAGACCGGCTCCGTGGCCGTCTCCACGACCACCATCGCGAGCGCGCCCGTGGACAGCTCCGCGGCCATGCTGAGAGCCGCGAAGTAGGTGGAGCGGAACGGGTTGGTGGTGCGCCAGCCGTAGGGCACGGTCGTCACGCAGCGCTCCGGGGTCAGCTTCCGGATTCGCAGTCCGGCGACCAGCGCGAGCGGCAGCTTCGCGAGAAAGAAGCCGCGCATCAGCATCGGGCTGAGCATCCAGCGCCGCATCTTCGCGGCGGCCGCGGTG
>JANOCF010000937.1:0-4405 GCA_031412055.1 Holophagales bacterium
GATCCGGCGGGTCCTCGACGACGAGAAGATGGAGCTGGAGATCCCGATCGGCACCATGATCGAGATCCCCCGGGCGGCGCTGATGGCCGACAGGATCGCCCAGCACGCCGACTTCTTCTCCTTCGGCACCAACGACCTGACACAGATGACCTACGGCTACTCGCGCGACGACGCGGGCCGCTTCCTGCCCAAGTACATCGAGTCCGGCGTGCTCAAGAACGACCCCTTCCAGACCATCGACGAGGGCGGCGTGGGGCAGCTCGTCCGCATCGCCTGCGAGCGGGGACGGGCGTCGCGTCCGGACCTCCATCTCGGCGTCTGCGGTGAGCACGGCGGCGATCCGGACTCCATCGACTTCTTCGAGCGGGTGGGGCTCGACTACGTGTCCTGCTCGCCCTACCGGGTGCCCATTGCGCGGCTGGCCGCGGCACGTGCGAGCCTCAAGGACCGGGCCAGGAACGCCGCAGAGACCGCTTCGGATTCCCGGCCGGCGGCTTCGGTCTCCGTGTTGCATGCCACCCCGGCCGCTCGGCCGATCGCGGCGGCGGGAGCCACGAGCTGACCAAAGGAGACCACCTACGGCCCGCTCTTTGCAGCTCCTTCCGAGTGCGCCTCTTCCGGAGGCGCAGGAGAACCTAGGAAGGAGCGACCATGGACGATTCTGAACGCAGCTACGGATACAGCCAGGACATCTACCACGGTCAGCGCGGGGCTGGCGGACACTATGACCGGACGACCGGCGAAGCCCCGGAGCGGAGCTATGAGTATGGCCCCGAGGGCGGCTTCGGCGAGACGGAAGACGTGGAAATGAGCCCCGAGGAGGCCGCGATCCACATCGACGAGCAGGGGCTGAGCCGCAGCGGCGGCGACGAGCGGGGGCCGGAAGACCAGTACGACTACGGCCGCGGCGGCAGCGGCGGCGTCGAGTCCTTTACCTGGGAAAGCCCCGGTCCCGAGGGGGCGACGGTGGAGGAAGGGAAGGAACAACCGACGGAGCCTTCCCGGAAGGACGCGTGAAGCACGAGTAACGTGTCCCGGAGCCCCGGGGGCTGTCCTCCGGGGCGTCGCCTGTACAATCCCCCCGCATGGCCCGTATTCATCTACTGCCCGATCCCCTGGTGAGCCAGACCGCCGCCGGTGAGGTGGTGGAGCGTCCCGCCTCGGTGCTCAAGGAGCTGGTGGAGAACTCGCTCGACGCCGGAGCCCGGGAGTTGGAGATCCAGCTCGAAAGCGGCGGCCGTCAGCGGATCGCGGTCTCCGACGACGGCACGGGGATGGGGCGGGACGACTCCCTTCTCGCCTTCGACCGACACGCCACGAGCAAGATCGGCAGCTTCGACGACCTGGAGCGGGTCGCCACCCTGGGATTCCGCGGGGAGGCGCTGGCGTCCATCGCGTCCGTGGCGCGGGTCGAGATGACCACGGCCGAGCAGCCGGGCGAGGGTCACCGGGTGATGATCGAAGGGGGGAGGATCCGCGTGGCCGAGCCCTTCTCACGGCCGCGGGGCACGACGATCGACGTGCGGTCGCTCTTCTTCAACGTCCCCGCCCGCCGCAAGTTCCTGAAGGCTCCCCAGACCGAGCTGCGCCGATCCCTGGAAGTGGTGCAGGCGTACGCCCTGGCCCGGCCGGACGTGCGCTTCCGCGTCCTCCACGAGGGGCGGGAGCTGCTGGACGTCCTCGCCGCGGGCCGGGAGCTGGCCGGATCGGTGGAGCGGGTGGGGCACATCTTCGGGACCTCCTTCGCGAGCCGGCTCGCCGAGATCCCGGAAGAGAGCGAGCGGAACGAGGAGAAAGAGGAGCGGATCCACGGCTTCCTGGGCCGGCCCGAGACCTCCCGGGGACGCAGGCACTTCGTCTTCGTCAACGGCCGCCTGATCCGCGACCGGGCGGTGATGGCGAGCTTCTACCGGGCGGTGCGCGAGGAGTGGCGGTCCGAGGACTTCCCGGCCCTGTTCCTGTTCCTGGACATCCCGCCGGAGGACGTGGACGTCAACGTCCACCCGCAGAAGGCGGAGGTCCGCTTCCGCGACCCGGCGCTGCTCGACCGCGTCCACGACGCCCTGCGCCGGGGTCTGGAGCGTGCCCGCGGCGAGGAAGCCGCGCCGCTGCGCCGTCCTACGTCCGAGCCCTATGTCCCTTTCGCCTGGCAGGGGCTCGGCGGGGCTCCGGCTCCGCAGGAGTGGCGGCCGGAGACCTCCTCGTGGTCTCCCCCTCCATCTTCGGAAACGGGCCGGCTGGCCGTGCCTTCCTACGCCCCGATGGAGCGGCCGATGGTCCCGCTGTCGGGCCGTAGCGGGGAGGCGCGGCCCTTCCGTCTCCTGGGCCAGTACAAGGGGACGCTGATCCTGCTGGAGGGGCCGGACGGCCTCTACCTGATCGACCAGCACGTGGCCCACGAGCGCATCCTGTACGAGCGGGTGAGACGGTCGCTGCTGGCGGAGGTCACGCCGGTTCAGCATCTGCTGACGCCGATCCTGCTGGAGCTGGCTCCGGCGGAGCGGCTCCGCCTGCTGGAGCTGGCTCCGGGGCTGGAGGAGTGCGGCTTCGGAGTCGCCACCCTGTCGGGCAAGACCCTGGCCCTGACCGCCACGCCGGCCGTGCTCTCCGCCGGCGAGTCGGAGGCGCTGCTGCGGGCGCTCGGCTCCGAGGATGGGGACGGCTCCGGAGGCCCGGAAGACCTCCGGAGACGCGTGCTGGAGTCGCTGGCCGCGAGCCTCGCCTGCAAGGCGGCCGTCAAGATGCACCACCCGCTCTCCGCGCCGGAGATGGAGGCCCTGGTTGCCGAGCTCTTCGTGGCCGAGCAACCCTATGCCTGCCCGCACGGAAGGCCGATCGTCCTGCAGATGACGGACTCGGACCTGGAGCGGCGCTTCGGGCGCCGTTAGCCCTACAGCCTTTCCATCTCGTCGATCCGTTCCTTCACCAGGTCGAAGCCGCCCTGCCAGAAGGCCCGGTCGGTGATGTCGATACCCGTCTCCTTGAGGATCGCCTCCGGCCGCGCCGACCCGCCGTAGGAGAGCAGCCGCAGATAGCCCGGCTTGAAGGCCTCGCCCTCCTCCTGGAAGCGCCGGTAGAGCGCCAGGACCAGGAGCTGCCCGAAGCTGTAGGCGTAGCAGTAGAAGGGCGTCGAGTAGATGTGCGGGATCGACAGCCACTCGTAACGGAACTCGGGCGCGATCTCCACGCTGTCCCCGAACTGCTCCACCAGCTTGCTCATGTGGAGCTCGCTGATCTCCTCGATGGAGCGGCCCGCCAGGATCGCTTCGTGGGCCTCCTGCTCGAACATCACGAAGTAGGCCTGGCGCTGTACCGTGGCATAGACGTCGTCCACGGCCGCGGCCAGCAGCTCGCGCCGGGTCAGGGGGTCCGGCTCCTCGCGGAGCATGCGGTCCGTCATCAGCATCTCGCCGAAGACCGAGGCCGTCTCGGCCAGCGGCAGCGACGCGTGCTGGGTCAGGATCGAATGGTGCTCGGCCAGCATGCTGTGCACGGCGTGGCCCATCTCGTGGGCCAGCGTCGCCACGTCCCGGACACGGCCCGCGTAGTTGACCAGAACCCACGGCGTGAAGCGCGGCAGCACGGTCGAGCAGAACGCGCCGCCCCGCTTGCCCTTGCGGATCTCGCCGTCCAGGTGGTTCTCGGCGAGGACCCGGTCGGCCATCTGGGCGAAGCGCGGGTGGAAGTCGTGGAAGGTCTCCAGCACCGAGCGCACGGCGTCGGCATACGGGATCATCCGGTCGGAGGACGCGAGCGGCGCGTAGATGTCGTAGCGCCGCAGCCGCTCCATTCCGAGCCAGCCGGCCTTCAGCCGGAAGTAGCGCTGGAAGAGCGGCGCGTTTTCTCGCGCGACCTCCAGCAGCACCTGCACGGCCTCGTCCGGGATGTCGTTGTCGACGTTGCGTACCGCGATGGCCGAGCTGAAGCCGCGGAGGCCCACGTTCTCGTCGTGCCAGTCGCGCACCCGGTTGACGTAGATCTGGCCGAGGATCGTAGCGTCCTGGGCGTAGACCCGGTAGAGCTCCTGGTAGGCCGCGGCCCGCAGCTCCGGCCGGGGCGAAAAGGCATAGCCCGTCAACGCGTCCCGGGTGAGCGTCTGGGTCTCGCCGTCCACCTGCAGCGTGAACTCCAGCCGGTTGGTCAGCATGGAGTAGAGAGTCAGGACGGCTGCGACGCCGTTCTCGTCCTTGAGGTTGATGATCTGCTCGGACTTCTCGTCCAGGGTGTAGGGCTTGAGGCGCCGCAGGTCGCTGAGGTAATGGCGATGGTCGGCGTTCTCGGGGCTGTCCGTGGGCAGGAGGCGCTCGGCCTCCTCGTCGGAGAGCCCGCGCCACCACAGGGTGAAGAAGAGGATGCGGTTGCCGGCCCCGGTGTTCGCGGTGCGAACCCGGTTGCGGAACGTCAG
>JANOCF010000938.1:0-2128 GCA_031412055.1 Holophagales bacterium
CGCGCCGCTCCACCCAGCTCCGGAGGGCGGCAGAACCAGCCTCCCCTGACACATACGCCGCCAGTAGGCGCTCCCCGCCCTCCCCGAGAGCCAGCACGGCCGCCTCGCGCACGCCGGGATGGGCCAGCAGCGCCGTCTCGATCTCCCCAAGCTCGATGCGGAAGCCGCGCACTTTCACCTGGTGGTCGATCCGCCCCAGGAACTCCAGCGCCCCGCCCGGCAGCCACCGCGCCAGGTCGCCCGTGCGGTAGATCCTCTCCCCCGGTCCGCCGAAGGGGTCCGGGACGAATGAGGCCGCCGTCAGGTCCGGCCGGTTCAGGTAGCCCCGCGCCAAGCCGTCGCCGGCCAGGCACAGCTCGCCCGGCACGCCGATGGGCAGGGGGCGCAGCCCGCGGTCCAGCACGCGGGCGCGCGTGCCGGCGATCGGGACGCCGATGGTCGGCTCCCGCGGCTCACCCCTCGGCACCAGCACGAAAGTCGAGTAGGTGGTGTCCTCGGAGGGACCATACAGATTGAAGACCGACTCGACGCGCGGCAGGGCGTGGAGGCGGTCCACCAGCGCCCGCTTCAGCGGCTCGCCGGCGAGGTTGACCGTGCGTACCGACTCCGGCACGGCGCCCAGCCGGACCAGCTCGGCGATGGCCGACGGCACGGTGTTGACCAGCCTCACCTCGTCCCGGGCCGGGAGGTCCGCCAGGGCCAGGGCGTTCTCCGCCAAGACAACCCGGCCGCCACGGGCCAGCGGCAGGAACAGCTCGAAGACCGACAGGTCGAAGGTGATCGAGGTCGAAGCCAGGACGCCCGCGAGATCCTCCGCTCCGAACACCTCGCCGGCCCAGCGGATCAGCGCGTCGGCGCTCCGGTGCTCGATGGCCACCCCCTTGGGACGCCCGGTCGAGCCCGAGGTGTAGATGAGGTACGCGAGGTTCCCCGGCGAGGCGGAGGCTGGAAGACGCCCGTCCTCCTCACTCTCCACGCCGAAGGTATCCAGGAGGAGGACCTGGCCGCGAAGCTCCGGCAGAGAGGAAAGGAGGTTCTCCTGGGTGATGACGACTGGCGATTCCATCCCCTCCTGGGCATCCTCCAGGATCAACGCCAGGCGCTCGCGCGGGTACGCCGGATCGAGCGGCACGTAGGCGCCGCCGGCCTTGAGGACCGCCAGCAGGCCCACGACCAGATCGGCGGTGCGCTCCAGGGCGATCCCCACCCGCACCTCCGGACCGACGCCGAGCCTCCGCAGGCGGTGGGCAAGCCGGTTCGCCCGGCGGTCCAGCCCGGCATAGGTCAGCCGCTCCGGCCCGGCGATCAGCGCCTCGGCCCCGGGAGTGAGGTCCACCTGCGCCTCGAAGCGCTCGTGCAGGCAGGCGGCCTGGACGGAGATCGTCGCGATCATCGCGATCGCCGCGGTGTCGTTCCAGGCTTCCAGCACCTGGTGCCGCTCCGCCTCGCCCATCAGCGGCAGGTCGGCGACGCGGGCCACCGGCTCGTCCATGGCCGCCGCGAGCAGCTCCGTCAGCCATCCCAGCAGCCGGCCGACGGTCGTGTCGTCGAAGAGGTCGCGCCGGTACTCGGCCAGGATGGTCCGCCGGCCGAAGGAGAGGGTCAGGTCGAACTTGGCCGTCCCCTCCCCCTCGACGGGCGGCGCCAGCTCCCAGCCCGCCCGTGCCGCCCCGGGGAGGTTCTGGACGATCAGCATCACCTGGAACAGCGGCGTGTGGCTCAGGGCGCGCTCCGGCTGAAGCTCCGCCACCAGCTTCTCGAAGGGGACGTCCTGGTTGGCGTAGGCGCCGAGCGCGGTCTCCCGCACCCGCGCCAGCAGCTCGGCGAAGCCCGGGTCGCCCGACAGGTCGGCCCGAAACACCAGGGTGTTGACGAAGAAGCCGATCAGGCCCTCGGTCTCCGCCCGGTTGCGGTTGGCCACGGGCGAGCCCACCGTCAGGTCCTCGCGGCCCGTGATCCGGCCGAGCAGGGCCTGAAAGGCCGCCATCAGGACCATGAACGGGGTGGCTCCCCGCCCGCGGGAAAAGGCCGGGAGCGCGTCCGAGACCTCCGGCGGCAGGGAGGCCGCGCACTGGCCGCCGCGCGGGCTCGCCACGGCCGGCCGCGGACGGTCGGCGGGCAGCTCCAG
>JANOCF010000939.1:0-6393 GCA_031412055.1 Holophagales bacterium
TGCGGATGGGAGAGGGGCCGGGGGTGAGGGCCGAAAGCCACGGGCGTTGCGAACGCCGCCTGCTTCCCCATCGGATCTTGCGTAAGGCTAAAACCCCTTCCGCTGCAACGTCTTCCGGTCCAGCCCCAGGATCTTCGCGGCCTCGCTCTTGTTGCCTCCCGTGAGCTTGAGGACCTTGGCGATGTGGCGGCGCTCCATGGCGGCGAGGTCCAGGGGCTCGGGCGAGCTGTGGGCGGCGGAGGTGCCGAGGAGCGAGCGGATCAGGTCGGCGTCGATGTCCTTGTCGGCCAGCGAGACCGCGCCCTCCACCAGGTTCTGCAGCTCGCGGACGTTGCCCGGGTAGTCGTGCGCCACCACGAGGGCCAGGGCCTCGGCACGGAAGGTCGGGACCGGGATGCCCTCCCGGCGGCAGAACTCCTCCAGAAAGGTGCGCACCAGGTGCGGGATGTCCTGCCGGCGGTCCCGCAGGGGCGGCAGGTCGATCTCCACTCCCTTGAGACGGTAGTAGAGGTCCTCGCGAAAGGTGCCCTCCTCCACCAGGGTCTCCAGGTTGCGGTGCGTGGCGGCCACGAGACGGACGTCCACCGGGATCGGTCGCCGGCCTCCCACGCGCACCACCTCCCGTTCCTGGAGCGCGCGCAGGAGCTTGACCTGGAGCGCGGGCTCCATGTCGCCGATCTCGTCCAGCAGCAGGGTGCCGTGGTCCGCCAGCTCGAACTTGCCCGGCCTCGCCTGCACTCCCGTGGCCACTCCCCCTTCGATGCCGAAGAGCTCGCTTTCGAGCAGCGACTCGGGCAGCGCGGCGCAGTTGAGGGCGATCAGCGCGCCCTCGCGGCCGGAGAGCAGGTGGAGGAGCTTCGCGATCAGCTCCTTGCCCGTGCCGCTCTCCCCGCGCACCAGGACGCTCACGCCCCGGGGCGCCACCCGTTCCACGAGGTCCAGGACCTTCCGCATGGGCGGCGCGTAGGCCACGATGCGCTGGCCCGCCACCTCCCGCGCCAGGCTCCCCTTGAGGGCCTTGTTCTCCTCCTCCAAGCGCTCGCGCTGCGCCTCCAGCTTCTCCACCTGCCGCGCGGCGTCGAGCGCCACGCCCGCCAGCGCCGAGATGGAATCGAGGAAGCGACGGTCGTCCGGCGTGAAGGAACGGTCGCCTTCGCCCCTCACCTCCTTGTCGAGCACGGCCAGGTAGCCCAGGAACACACCCCGGTAGGCGAGCGGCGCGGCCAGGAGCTGCTCGTAGGGCCGGCCGGCCAGCTCGCCCCGCGGACGCGAGAGGATGTGCCCTTCCGCCAGCAGCTCGCGCCAGACCGGGGAGGCCAGCAGCGCCGTGCCCGAGGGCGGCGAATCGATCCAGCCCACGGTGGACACCGCCCGGGCTCCGCCGTAGGCATCCCGGGTCACGGCCACGGCCGCGGCCGGATCGAGAACGGTGCATGCCCGCAGCAGCAGCTCCTCCACCAGCTCGGGCTCGGGACGTTGCGCGTGGAGGGCAAGCGCAAGGTCGTACAACGTCTCAAGCTGAAGGATCCGCCGCTTCTCGGCAAGGTTTGCGTCTGGACGAGGCATGGCAGGGATTCTAAACCTTCTAATCGTTAAGAAAGGGGTTGCCAGATTGTGATCAATCGTCTACAGTTTGACCTGTCCCCCAGAGTGTTGGTAGCAGCAGCCAGTATGACACTGGCGACCTTTCTTTTCTATTGAAGCAGGAGGAATCCATGTTCAAGAACCTCACCCTAGCCGCCGCGTTTTTCGTTCTTGCCATCCCGGCGATGGCTTCGACACCGGACGGCATGACTCCGTCGCGGGAGACCATCTGCGACAACCAGTCGGGTGCCGCCTACGGCTTGTGCAACGCGTACTGCGAGGCGATGGACTGCGACAGCCCCGCACCGCACGCGGCGCCCAGGGCCTGCGCGAGGGTGCTCGCCAACTTCCTGCGCCACGCCGGGACGATGCCGCCCTGCGACGTGACCTGCCCCTGCACCGAGGCGCTCCCGCTCTTCGCGGCGTTTGTCAACGGCATCGAAAGCATCGAGGCCTGCGTCAGCGGCGACGGCATGACCAATGTCGGCGGACCTGGCGGCTTCGTGTCGGTGATGGCCGACAACACCTGCAGCGCCAACGGCGAGGCCCCGTTCGTCAGCCTGACCCCGGCCGAGGCCAACGCCTGCCGCGACCTGCTGCGCGAAACCTCCGCCGCGGCGGGCACGGTCTGCATGAATCCGGAGTAGGGTAACAGCCTCTACCCTGCCCGCCGCCGCTTGCGCGGGGCGGCGGGCAGCACCTGCTTCAGATACTTGCCGGTGTAGCTCTCGGACACAGCCGCGACCTGCTCCGGCGTGCCCAGGGCCACCAGGCTCCCTCCCCCGGCTCCACCCTCCGGCCCGAGATCGATCACCCAGTCCGCGGTTTTGATCACGTCGAGGTTGTGCTCGATCACCACCACCGTATTGCCCAGGTCCACGAGCCGGTGCAGGAGCTTGAGGAGCTTGCCCACGTCGTCGAAGTGAAGTCCGGTCGTGGGCTCGTCCAGCAGGTAGAGCGTGCGGCCTGTCTGGCGCTTGCAAAGCTCCCGCGAGAGCTTCACGCGCTGCGCCTCGCCGCCGGAGAGCGTCGTGGCCGGCTGGCCCAGGCGGATGTAGCCCAGACCCACCTCGCACAGCGTCTCCAGCACCCGCGACACGGTCGGGATGTTGACGAACATCTCGTGCGCCTGCTCCACCGGCAGGTCCAGGATCTCGGCGATGTTCAGCCCCTTGTAGCGCACCGCCAGGGTCTCGCGGTCGTAACGCTTGCCGCCGCAGACCTCGCAGGTGACGTAGATGTCGGGCAGGAAGTGCATCTCGATCTTGATCTGCCCGTCGCCCTTGCAGGCCTCGCAGCGGCCGCCCGGCACGTTGAAGCTGAACCGGCCCGGACGGTAGCCGCGCATCCTCGCTTCGGTCGTCATGGACATCAGGTTGCGGATCGGGTTGAACACGTTGGTGTAGGTCGCCGGGTTCGAGCGCGGCGTCCGTCCGATCGGGCTCTGATCGATCGCGATAACCTTGTCGAGCTGATCGAGGCCGGTGATCCGGGCGTGCTCGCCGGGCCTGTCCATGGCACGGTAGAAGTGCCGGGCGAGCGCCTTGTAGAGGATCTCGTTGACCAGTGTGCTCTTGCCCGAGCCCGAGACCCCGGTCACCACGGTGAAGACGCCCAACGGGAACTCGATGTCCAGGTTGCGCAGGTTGTTGTGACGCGCCCCTTCGATCACCACGGGCTTGCCCCGGCCCTCGCGCCGCAGCTCCGGAACGGGTACCTCCAGGACGCCGGTCAGGTAGCGGCCGGTGAGCGACTTGGGGTTCTTCATGACCTGCTGGGGCGTGCCCTGGGCCACGATCTCGCCGCCGTGCACGCCGGCACCCGGTCCGAGGTCGATCACCCAGTCGGCCTCGCGGATCGTCTCCTCGTCGTGCTCCACCACCAGCACCGAGTTGCCCAGGTCGCGCATGCCCTTGAGGGTGGCGAGCAGTCGAGCATTGTCGCGCTGGTGCAGGCCGATGGACGGCTCGTCCAGCACGTAGAGCACGCCCATCAGCTTGCTGCCGATCTGCGTGGCCAGGCGGATGCGCTGGCTCTCGCCGCCCGAGAGGGTCCCCGAGGAGCGCTCCAGGGTCAGGTAGCCCACGCCCACGTTGTCCAGGAAGGTCAGGCGGTCGGAGATCTCCTGCACGACCTTCTCGGCAATGGCCTTTTCGCGCTTGTCGAGGTTCATCCGGCTCATCCAGGCCCGGAGGTCCGAGACCGGCAGGCCCGACAGCTCGTCGATGGCCTTGTTCTTGATGGTCACGGCCAGGGCCTCGGGCCGCAGCCGCCGGCCCTTGCAGTCCGGGCAGGGGTTGACCGACATGTACTTCTCGATCTCGGTGCGGATGGTCTGCGAGTCGGTCTCGCGGTGGCGGCGCGCCAGCGTGGGGATGATCCCCTCGAACGTGCCGGTCCAGGAGTAGCTGGACTTCTTGCCCGTCATGTTGAAGCTCATCTCCTGGTCGCCGGAGCCGTGGAGGAGCATCTGCCGCGCCTCGGCCGGGATCTTCTTCCAGGGGGTCTTGAGGGTGAAGGCCATGGACTTGGCCAGGGTCTCCACCATCTTGATCCGCCACGACTTGGAGCCTTCGGGCCAGGGAGCCACCGCGCCCGCCTCGATGGAGCGGTCGGGGTCGGGGACGATCTTCTCCGGGTCGACGCCCATGAGAGTCCCGAGACCGGAGCAGGTCGGGCAGGCGCCGTAGGGGCTGTTGAAGGAGAAGAGCCGCGGCGTGATCTCGGTCAGGCTGGTGCCGCACTCCACGCAGGAGTAGCTCTGGGACAGCGTCTCTTCGGCAGCGCCTTCTGCCGCGAGCACCACGAGGCCGCCGCTCACCTTGAGGGCGGTCTCGATGGAGTCGGACATCCGCTTCTCGAGCCCCGGCTTGATCACGAGACGATCGATGACGATGTCGATCGAGTGCTTCTTCTGCTTGTCGAGGGTGGGCGGCTCGCCCGTGAGCTCGACCATCTCGCCGTCGATGCGGGCGCGGAGGAAGCCCTCCCGGGACATCTGCATGAGCTGCTTCTTGTACTCGCCCTTCTTGCCGCGCACGTAGGGGGCGTAGAGGACGAGGCGGGTGCCCTCGGGCAGCTCCAGCGCGCGGTCGACCATCTGCTGCACGGTCTGGGGCCGGATGGTCTGGCCGCAGCTCGGGCAGTGCGGAACGCCGATGGAGGCATAGAGCAGGCGCAGGTAGTCGTGGATCTCGGTCACCGTGCCCACGGTGGAGCGCGGGTTCTTGGAGACCGACTTCTGCTCGATGGAAATGGCCGGGGAGAGGCCGTCGATCGAGTCCACGTCCGGCTTCTCCATCTGCTGGAGGAACTGCCGGGCGTAGGACGAGAGCGACTCCACGTAACGCCTCTGGCCCTCGGCGAACAAGGTGTCGAAAGCCAGCGACGATTTGCCGGAGCCCGAAACCCCGGTGATGACCACCAGTCGGTTGCGGGGGATCTCCAGGGAGATGTTTTTCAGGTTGTGCTCGCGGGCACCGCGGACGTAGATCGAATCCATAGGGGAGGAATCCTAGCAGACGAGTCAAGGGGCCGGCAGACGGCCCGGCCCCTGGGTGGTTCTTGAAATCGGGAACTGCTATGCAAGAAGAACAGCAGCGGTCTCTACAACCGGCGGGACCTTCTCAATAATCCCTTAGTAGTCCACGTACCCTTCGCGCACGCGGACCTTGACGCCCGGCCGCTTCACGTTGACCTTGATCTCGTGCCAGCGGCCGTCGCGCTTCGCGTCGGTCGGGTAGTAGCCGATCACGTACTGCTCGCGCATCTCGCGCATGATGCTGGCAAAGGCGTGATCGAGCTCGCCGATGCGCTGGATGCCGAGGATGCGGCCGCCGCTCTCCTCGACCGTCTTCTTGAGGGTCTGGTACTCGTGGTCGTTGCCCTTGTGGTCCCGCCACGCTGAATTGAAGGAGGTCTCCTTCTGGTCTTCGTCGAGCTGGATCCAGTAGATGATCGACTGGCTGGTGCGCGCCTTCCACAGGACTTCGTCGATCGGCAGGACGCTGTGCACGTCGAAGCCGTCCGAGAGGAGGACGATGGCGCGGCGGCCGATGCGGTTGTCGAGCAGCTTGAGCGAGGTGTAGAGGAAGTCGTTGACCGCGGTGCCGCCGGAGGCCTCGGTCTCCGCGAGGGCCTGCTCCAGGGACGCGCGGTCCGCGGTGAAGGGGGTCGCCCGCAGCATCCGGTCGGAGAAGAGCAGCATCATGGCCTCGTCGTCCGGGCGCATGCCGGCGAGGAAGGTGCTGGCACCGCGGCGCGCCGCGTTCAGCCGCTCGCCCTGCATGCTCTCGCTGGTGTCGAGGAGGAGCACGGCCGTGATCGGCACCTCGCCCTTGCCGAAGTCGGCGACCTCCTGCTCCTTGCCGTTGTCGAAGATCCGGAAGTCGCCCTGCTCCAGACTGAGGACGCGCCCGTCGCTGTCACTGCCGCTGCGGGTGACGGTGACGTAGAGCTGGCGGAGGTTGACGTCCATCTGCTCGTCGATGCGGATCGGGTTGGTGGCGACCGTGTCGGTGGCCATCGCGCCCGAGGTGCCGTAGACCACGGCCTTGAACTCGCGCGGGGTGTTGTCGTCGCCCACGTCGATCGTGGTGCGGAACGGCGGCGCGTTGAGGACCGCGCGGCGGACGCCGTTGATGAAGATCTCCACGCGGGAGACCGGCTCGTTGGCGGAGACTTCGACCGCGATCTCGACCTGCCCGAAGATGGGCTGGTCCGGGGTCGGAGAGACGATGCGCGGCGACACCGCCGCGTAAGCTGCCGGAGCGAGCGCCAGAAGCGCCAGGAGAAGAGTTCTGATCGTTC
>JANOCF010000940.1:0-1962 GCA_031412055.1 Holophagales bacterium
TGATGGCCCGGTTCGTCACCGAGGACGGCTACATCAAGGCCGACGAGGTCCGCTCCAAGGTAGGCACCGAGCCCCCGGCCGACCACAAGGTCCTCCTCCTCGACCTCACCACACACGAGAAGCACGAGGTCGACTTCTCGAAGCTCCCGGGCATCACCGACGACCCGCTCAAGGAGATCCGGGAAAAGGCCGAGAAGGCGAAGGACGAAAAGGACAAGAAGGACGAGAAGAAGGCAGAGAAGAAAGAAGAGGAGAAGAAGCCCCGGACGTTCGAGGTCCAGATGGCCACCTGGACGGACGACGGCCGCCACGCTGCCGTGATGCTCCGCTCCGCAGACAGCAAGGACCGCTGGATCGTCACCCTCGACCGCGAGCATCCCGCCCCGGTCAGCCGCCACCGCCTCACCGATCCGGGCTGGATCAACTGGGAGTTCAACGACTTCGGCTGGCTGCCCGACAACGAGACCCTCTGGTACACCTCCGAGGAGACGGGCCACTCAAACCTGTACGCCGTCTCACTCAAAGAGGGGAGCAAGCCGCGCCGCCTGGTCGAGGGCAGCTTCGAGGTCTCGAACGTGCGGGCCAGCCGCGACGGGCGCCATCTCTACTACCGCGCCAACCAGAGCCACCCCGGGGTCTACGACATCTGGCGGGTCGGCATCGCCGACACTGCGAGCGGCAAGCCCGAGCAGCTCAGCAAGACCGGGGGCGACACCTACTACGAGCTCTCCCCGGACGAGAGCCAGCTCCTCCTCTTCCACTCGTCCACGATGCGGCACGGCGAGGTGTACGTCCAGGCCAACCAGGCCGGGGCTCAGGAGCGGCAGCTCACCCAGACCCACAGCCCGGAGTTCCTCGCCGTCGAATGGGCCGTGCCCGAGATCATCGGCATCCCGTCCTCGCACGTGAAGCAGCCCATCTACTCGCGCGTCTACACGCCCAAGGACTTCGACCCCTCGCGCAAGTACCCGGCCGTGGTCTTCACCCATGGCGCCGGCTACCTGCAGAACGCCCATGCCGGGTGGTCCGGCTACTTCCGCGAGTTCATGTTCCACACCCTGCTCACGCGGCGCGGCTACGTCGTCCTCGACATGGACTTCCGCGCCTCCGCCGGCTACGGCCGCGACTGGCGCACCGCCATCTACCGGCAGATGGGCTTTCCCGAGGTGGAGGACCTGGAGGACGGCGTGGCCTGGCTGGTCAAGAACAAGAGCGTGGACCCCAAGCGCGTGGGCACCTACGGCGGATCGTACGGCGGCTTCCTCACCTTCATGGCGCTGTTCCGGAAACCCGACCTGTTCGCGGCCGGCGCGGCCCTGCGGCCGGTGTCCGACTGGGCCCACTACAACCACGAGTACACGTCGAACATCCTGAACACGCCGGACGTCGACCCCGAGGCCTACAAGAAGAGCTCGCCCATCGAATACGCCGAAGGGCTCGACAAGCCGCTCCTGATCTGCTCGGGCATGGTGGATGACAACGTTTTCTTCCAGGACACGGTCCGCCTGGTGCAGCGGCTGATCGAGCTGAAGAAGGAGAACTTCGAGACCGCGATCTATCCGGTCGAGGCGCACGGCTTCACCCAGCCCACGAGCTGGCTGGACGAGTACCGGCGCATCTACAAGCTGTTTGAAACCCACCTCCAGTAGGAGGAGAGCCTCAGAACGCCGGGACCATCACCCTCTCCGGCTGCCCGAGCGCGGAGCGCAGGACCTCCAGGTGCTGCCGGCTGGTCCGCTCCCAGGTGAAGCTCTCGGCGTGACGGCGCGTGGCCGCGCGCTCCGGATAGCTCGCGAAGAGCTGCCGGACCGCCTCGACCAGCGCCCCCGGGCTGCGGTCGCGCATGAGCACCCCGGCCTCAGGCACATTGACGGCCTCCGGCGTGCCCCAGACCGGCGTGGCCACGACCGGCGTGCCGCACGCCATCGACTCGATCAGCACGTTGGCGATCCCCTCCCGGCT
>JANOCF010000941.1:0-7570 GCA_031412055.1 Holophagales bacterium
GATCGCCTCCGTGGGTAGGTTGTCCGTTGACGGGAGGTTGTTGGGCGCAGCATTCTGCGCCCCGACAGGTATAGAGGTGTCAGAGAGATTCGAGGTATTGCTGGCCCGGCAGATACAACGAGGTACGCCTTCCGGCCATACACGCGTGCAATCAGAATCAACACCAAAGGTGTGGTGTCGGGGCGCAGCATGCTGCGCCCTGGGAGGGTGGGGGACTAAGGCATCATCCGGAACCCATACCCCCCCAACTCCGACGCCGCACCGTCGGGGGTGACGCCCTCGACAACCAACCGGTACTCGCCGGGCTCGAAGTAGTCAGCGGGGAAGGTGAGCAGCAGGGCTTCCAGGGCGTTCGGCTTCAGGCCGGCCTCGCGGAAGACGCGGGCACCGGTGATCGTCACCCGGTAGCTCTCGAAGCGGGGATCGTCCCCTGCGTCCACAGCCAGGGAGAAGTAACCTTTTTCCCCAGGATCGATCACGATTATCTCGTCTTCGCTGCGCACGGCAGTGAGCAGGAACACAGGCGTGTTGATGAGGGGAGCTGGCTTCGATACCGTGCGGGGCTCCACGGGCTTCGGGGTGCTTTCTACCTGAGCCACCCGCTCCTCTCGGCGCAGGCGCTCGCTCTCTTCGAGCTTTCCTTGGAGATCGGCCGCGCTCCGATGCGCGCTCTCATAGCGCTGCCTCCAATTCAGGTCCTCGGGCTCGCGGTTTCCGGCGAGATATCCAAGCACGGGCAGTCCGGCGACCAACAGCAGGGCGGCCAGGGCGAGCCCCTTCCGGCGGGCAAGCCAGGACAGCAGGCCCACGCGCACGACCTCCTCGGCCACCATCGACTTGAGCCCGCGCTGGAAGCCCCGCGCCATCTCCAGGCGCTCCTGGCACTCGGAGCAGCCTACGAAGTGCTCCTCGAAGCGGGTTTCCTCCTCGGGCGGAAGCTGACCCCGGTGATAGAGGTCGATCAGCCCGTGCTCCTCGATGTGGTCGTGATCCATTACGTTCACTCGCGCCCCCACAGAGAGAGTGGGATGAGGAGCAGAAATATCGCAAGCAAGATTGCGGTGGTCCGCTGCCGGCCTGCTGTCCGCTCCACTCGTTCCAGATACAGCTCGCGGTAGCGCTGCCGGGCGCGGTGGAGGACGCGGTTGAACTGGAGGCTCGAAAGCCCGAAGTCGGCGGAGATGCTCTCCTTGTCCTCCTCGGCGATGTAGAAGCGCAGCAGGACGTCGCGGTCCCGCGAGCTCCCCAGCTCCCGGATCACCTGGCGTACCAGCCCGGCGCTCTCCCGGTCCAGGATCGTCCCGAGCTGCCCGGCGCGGGCGTCGACCGCTTCCAGGACGGCGTCGCTGTCGGGCTCGGTCTTGCGCCGGGATGTCTTGCGGTAATGCTCGATGGTCAGGCTGCGGGCGATCTGCGCGACGAAGCCGGGGAGCTTGGCGGGCTCCCGCAGCTCGCCCTTGCGGAGCTTTTCCAGCACGAGCCCGAAGGTGTCCTGGAACAGGTCCTCGGCCTCGGGACGGCCGTTGGTGTGGCGGTCCAGGAGGATCGCCACACCGCGGCCATAGACCTCGACCAGCCGCTCCTCGGCCTGCCGGTCGCCGGCCAGAATGTGCGCGACGAGATCCTCGGGACGTTCGGAACGGTCGCCGTTCGCGTTGAGGGCTATGCCTTGACTGGCCAGAAGAGGTGTCCTTGCCTGGAGTTGCGCGCGAATTCTAGCACGCGCCTCAGGCCTCGGGATCGGGCGGCGGAACGTCGTTCGCGCCCCACACCGCCACCTGGTCCGGATCTCCCAGCAGCGTCGTGCCATAGAGCGAGAAGGTCGTGCCTCCGTCCCGGGTGATGGCCTCGGCGATCGAGATGTAGAACCGGGCCGGAGTCCCGTCGGAAGTCGTCCCATCCCAGCGGAGCTGCCCGTCGACCAGGACGAGCGGGTGGCTCTCGTCCGAGCTGGAGACCGTCTGCCAGCCGTTCCCTTCGGGCCTCAGCAGCGCGAAATGCACCCCATCGTCACCACCCCCGCCACCGATCACGATCTGCCACCCGGACTGCACTCCCAGGGGACCCTTTCCGGCCACCCACTGGATGTACCAGATGCCTGCGAAATCCTCGATGCTTCTGCTCATGTATCCTCCTTTTTCCTGTTGCCTCTATCGCCAATCCCCCTGGAGGGTAAAGCCCGCCCAGAAGTAGGGATCCCGCCATCGCCGCTCGCCCCGGATCGAAAGCTGGGCCGCGCGCAGCGCCGCGGCCGGGGTCAGCCCATCGGTCCACATCGAGCGGTAGAAACGCGCCATCAGCTCCGCGGTCGCCCGGTCCTCGACCTGCCAGAGGCTCGCCACCACCCGCGGCGCGCCGGCGTGGAAGAACCCCCGCGTCAGACCGATCAAACCCTCTCCCCGCACCTCGCGGCCCAGCGCCGTGCGGCAGCCGCTCAGGACCACCAGGTCCGCGTCGAGCCGCAGGTCGTACACGTCGCGAAGATGGAGGAAGCCTTCCCGCGGACGACCGGCCTCGTCCACGGTGGAGAGCGCCAGCCCTGACTGGCCCGGATGCTCGGCGTCGATCACTCCGTGCGTGGCGAAGTGTACCGTCCTGTAGCCGCTCAGCTTATCTCCCAGGACCTCCGCGCGGCTCGCCTGGAGGCCGAGGGAGAGGTGGGCTTCTCCAGGAGCCGCCATGGCTCCGATACTCTCCGCTTCCCGGCGCGACGCGGGCAGGTGCTGGAAGGTCGGATCCCGGGGATCGAACGCCGGGTCCGCCACCACCGCGACCCGCTTCGGAGCGGGCGGGCGCGAGCCCAGCATCCGCCGCTGGAAGGCGAGGGCGGAGGCCGAGGGGAGATAGACCACCTCGTGGCGCTCCAGGAGGGGGACGAGATCGTTGCCTGGGAGCGAGCCGAAAGGGATGTAGTGCAGGGCGCCGTCCGGCACGATCACCAGCCTGCGCCCGGCGCTCAGACGCTCCGCCACGGGACCGAGGATCATCCGGCCCAGGGCCGCGGCCTCCCGCGTCTCGGCGGCCCGGCTCGCGGGATCGTAGGCGCTCAGCTCCCCGTGGATCCGGCGGGCGGCCTCCTCAATCACGGAGCGGGGCGGCAGCTCGAAGCTCTCGATCGTCGTGGAGGTCACGGCGAAGAGATGGCTTCGCGCCTCGCCCAGCGAGTAGCTGAGCAGCAGCGTGTCGGGCTCCAGGAGAGCCTGGACCTCGGCGGCGCTCGCCGGCTGAGGCCGGATCAGGGCGGCATGGGCCGGGCTGCTCTCCCGGATGCGGGCGTCCACCAGGTCGAGCTCGCGCAGGAGCACGGCCTGATCCTGCGTTTCGTCCTTCTTCCGGAGATCCCGCTCCGCGCGGGCGCTCAGGCGGCGCTCCAGCGACGTGCGGCGCTCGAGGAGAGCGGGGTCGACTCCCTGGCGGAGATCGACTCCGGCTTCGCCCAGCAGTTCCAGGAGCGTGCGCGCGCGCGCACGCTCTCCGGTCTCCAGCGCGGCCGGGGCAAGACCGGCGTCGACGAGGAGATCGGTCTGGATCTCGTAAGCCTGGTGCAAGGTGGCGGCGAAGGAGGACCGTAGGTCCGGGTTGCCGATGCGGGCCCGCATCCCCTCGATCGTCTCGATGGCGGCCGCGGCATGCGTCCGGGCCGAGTCGAGGTGTCCGAGCGCGCGCTCGACCCGCGCGAGGGAGGAGAGGGCTTGCGCCTCGTGGACCGGGCTCCGTCCTCGGGCCAGCGCCAGGGCTT
This sequence comes from Holophagales bacterium, assembly GCA_031412055.1. Classification (GTDB taxonomy): domain Bacteria; phylum Acidobacteriota; class Thermoanaerobaculia; order Multivoradales; family UBA5704; genus DATMER01. The sequence continues at coordinate 3,740 of JANOCF010000941.1, forward strand.
TCTCGAAGCTGGCGGCAGCCTCCTCCGGTTGCCGGAGATCGACGCGGGCCTCGCCAAGCCCGAGGAGAGCCTCGGCCTCGCGCTGCACGTCCCCCACGTCCCTCAGGCGCACCAGGGCCGTCTCGAAGGCGGCGACGGCCTTGAGAGGTTCTCCGAGGGCCGCGAGGGCGCGGCCCGACTGGCTGTGGGTGATCCCTTCGCCCCGGCGGTCGCCCGCCGCCTCCTGAAGGGTCCGGGCCTGGAGGTAGAGATCCAGAGCACGCTTCGGCTCTCCGAGAGCCGTGTGGACCAGGCCGAGGTTGGTCAGCGTAGCGGCCTCGCCCTCGCGGTCGCCGGTCTCCTTCCACAGTGGCAGGGCCTGCTCGTAGTGGGCGAGGGCCTGCCGCGGCTCCCCGAGCCCCTGGTAGATGGCTCCCAGGTTGTGGAGCACCCGCGCCTGCCAGCGCCGGTCCTGCAGGTCCGAGACGATCTCCAGCGCCTGGCCATAGCTCGCCAGCGCCTCCTGGAACTCGCCCATCTCGCGATGGAGCACCGCGAGGTTGTTGAGAGCCCGCGCTTCGCCCGTGCGGTCGCCGATGGAGCGCATCAGGGCCAGCGCTTCGCGGTAGCGGAGGAGGGCCTGGTCTGGCTGGCCCAGGACGTCCAGCGCCCGTCCGGAGCTGGTCAGGGCTGAACCTTCGAGCGCTGCCGCCTGCACCTCCCGCAGCCGTGGAAGAGCCTCCTCGTAGCAGGCCAGCGCGGCCCGCAGCTCTCCCCGGGGGAGATCGCTCGCGCAGAGATTGCTCAGCGAGACCGCCTCGCCGTAGCGGTCGCCGATCGAGCGCTGGATCGCGAGAGCGGTCTCGAAGGAGGTCCGGGCCTCGTCCATCCTCCCGAACAGCCAGAGCGACAGCCCGAGCTCGTTGCGCGTGGCCGCCTCCAAGAGCCGTTCCCCGAGGGCCTGCCACAGCGGGAGGACCTCGCTCCCAAGCTCCAGCGCCAGACGCGTGTTCCCGGTCAGCCGGGCGAGCACCGCTGCCGCGTACAGCGCCCGAGCCTCCTGCTTGCGATCCTCCAGCGCACGCCAGAGCCCGGCCGCGGAGCGGTACTCCTCCAGGGCGCGGAGCCTAGCCTCGGCCGTACCCTCCAAATAGCTCGTCCCCGCCCGGGTGATCGCGGCCCCGGCGCTCGCGCGGGCCGGGTCGCGCACCTCTTCGATGTGGAGCGAGTATCGTCCCGGAGGCGCGCCCGGCTCCCGGGCACGCACCGTCACCTCGCGAGCCGTCCGGGCAAGCAGCGTCTCCGTCCCTTGACGGTCGAAGGGGCCATCCACGGCCACCTTCTGTTCGCCGGTCACCTCGATCGTGATGTCGATCCCAAGCTGCTCTACCGTAACGAGCCAGGATGTCCCTGAGGCCAGATTGGCGATAAACGTATGCGCTTCGCCCGCCGACAGCGGACGCTCGACCGGCTCTCCAGGACGGAGGACAGACGGCGCGGGAGCCGCCGCGAGGAGAGCGACAGCCAGGAGTCCGCAGAGAGAAGCTCGTGTGCGCAGGATGACAAGGATGATACAGCCTTCAGGGCGCCGATCTTGCACGCTCCGATGAGGGTGGAACGGGTGGGAGTGTGTGACGGGAGGTAGTCATTAGAGGTAAAGCCATGCCTGATTTCGAAGCCTTGCGCCGAGAGATGGTCGAGCGGCAGATCGTCGACCGCGGCGTGCGCAACCGGCGCGTCCTGGACGCCATGCTGTCCGTGCCCCGCGAGATCTTCGTGCCCGAGCGGCTGGTCGACTTCGCCTATGACGACCATGCCTTGCCGATCGAGGAAGATCAGACCATCTCCCAGCCCTTCATCGTGGCCCTGATGGCCGAGGCCCTGGAAATCCGATCGGGCGACCGGGTCCTGGAGGTAGGAGCCGGCTCCGGGTACGCGGCGGCCGTGCTCTCCCGCATGGCCCGGGAGGTCTACGCCATCGAGCGCCATGAAACCCTGGTCGAGCTCGCCCGCGAGCGCATACTGCGGATCGGCTATACCAACGTCCAGATCCTGCATGGAGACGGCACCCTCGGCTGGCCCCAGCATGGGCCGTTCGATGCCATCGCCGTGGCCGCCGGAGGCCCGGACATCCCGCCAGCCCTCCAGAACCAACTGGCGGTGGGCGGACGCCTGGTCATCCCGATCGGCACCGACCCCCGCCTGCAGGAACTCGTGCGTGTACGGCGCACCGGTCCGGAGACCTTCGAGAAGGAGAGCCTCGGCGCCGTCCGCTTCGTCCCTCTTGTCGGCGCCCAGGGGTGGCGGACCCCGGAGGGCGACGACGATCTCCTCCCTTTTGACCCAAGCCCGGAGGCCTCCGTGGAGGAAGGCCCGCCTCCGGGCGAATCGCCGCGGGAGACGTTCGGGCTGTACTCCGTGATGTAGACTCCCGGCACATCTTCCACCGGAGAGCGCTGATGTCCGAGAGATCGTCCTCGCGAATCTATCCTTTTGTCTTGCTGATCCTTTTGCTCGGCTGCCGTGCCGATGCACCGCCGGAGGCAACTTCGACCTCTGCAACGTCGACAAGGTCGCCAGTCTCAGAGGCCACGGTCACCGATCCCTTCGGCTACTACATGCTCGACGAGACCGACGGGCTTCCGGCATGGGCGCAGACGATCGATCATCTGCTCCTGTCGAACATCGACGACCAGGGAGAGAAGAGGGTTCCGCTCTGGGGCTGGATCCGGCATCGGGAGGAGGCGGGCGGCACCGACTACCGCCTCGTCGAGCCGCGCATCGACGGCCTGCGCTTCACCTTCAAGACCGAGGAGATCGCGGGTGTCTCCTACGCCTTCGAGGGCGAGTTCCAGCAGGCTGGCGAGATGCCGGCGCTCGCTCCGCAAGGCGTTGTGCTTCAGGGGATGCTGCGCCGGCTGTCGGGCACCGATCCGGCCAGCGAGACCCAGGCCCGTTTCCTCTACTCGCCGGGCGACTGACTCACACGAGCTTGGCCAGGGCCGCTTCCAGCCTGGGCAGGGCGGTCTCGATCTCGGCCGGCGAGGCCGCGCCGACGCTCAGCCGGAACCAGCCCTCGTCCTCAACCGAGCCGAAAGCCTGGAAGGGGACGATGCCGATGCCGGCTTCCTCCAGCACGAAGCGGCGCACATCATCGTTGGTGCGCATCTGGTTGCCGGAAGGAGTCCGGCGGCCGAAAGGATGAATGCGGGCCGTGAGATAGATGGCGCCCATGGGCGGGATGCTCTCGACCGCCAACCCCCGCCCCTTCATGTCCTGGAAGCCGTGGTGCAGGAGGTCCAGCCGCTGCCGGACGTCGCGCAGGAAGACCTGCTGGAAGGACCGGATCGCTTCCGGATCGTCCAGGAGGCCCACCGTCGCGGCCTGCTCGGCCTTCGGCGCCCAGGCGCCTACGTGGCCCAGAATGGCCTTCATCTTGTCAATCACTACGGCTGGCCCAAATGCGTAGCCCACCCGTACGCCGGTGGCAGCCAGGCACTTCGAGATGCCGTCGATGTAGATGACGTAGTCGCGCAATTCGGGGCGCAGGTTCACCGGGTCGAAGTGCTGGGTCTGGCCGAAGGTGAGCATCCAGTAAATCTGGTCGTAGAGCAGGTAGAGCGGCTTTTCGCCGGGCTGGCGGCGCTGGTTTTCGGCCAGCACTAAGTCGCAGATGGCCAGCAGGTTTTCGCGGGTGAAGACGGTGCCCGTGGGGTTGAGCGGAGAGCACAGCGCCAGCAGCGTGGCGCCGGCCAGGTGCGGCGCTAGCTCCGCGGCCGTCGGCATGAAGTTGTTTTCGGGCCGGGTTTCCACCATCACTGGCTCGGCGCCGCTTAGGTGGCAGTAGTGGTT
>JANOCF010000942.1:0-3375 GCA_031412055.1 Holophagales bacterium
CCGCTCGACCCGCAGTGGCGCTCGTTCTTCGAGGACGGCTCGACCCTCGACCTGTTCGCCGACCCGGACAAGATGAAGGCGGTGCTCTCCGCCTATTCTCCTGACACGCGAGCAGCCGAGGGCTACCGCCGGTTCCTGGCCGTGTCCGAGCGGCTGCACGGAATCTCGGAGCGCTACTTCTTCTGGCGGTCGGTGGGTGGAGTGCGCGACACGTTCGACCGCAACGCCACCTTCAAGGCCTCGGTGCTCTCCGACCTGATGGCTCTCCGCTTCGGCCGGACGGTCTCGGGCACGGTGCGGAGCCACGTCAAGGACGAGCGGGTGGCGCAGATGCTCGACCACTTCACGCAGTACGTGGGCTCGGCTCCGGACGCCTCCCCGGCCGTGCTGTGCGGCATCGCGCACATGCAGACCTCGGAGGGGATCTGGTATCCCCAAGGGGGTATCCGCGCGGTTCCGCGCGCGCTGGAGCACCTGCTCGGCGAGCTTGGAGTCGAGATTCGGACCGGAACGGGTGTGCGGCAGATTCTCATGGAAGGGGGACGCGCGAGCGGGGTAATTACAGAGGCAGGCGAGCGCGTCTCCCTGTCCGCCGTCGTCTCGGATGCCGACTCGGTGCGCACGCACCGGGAGCTGCTGGCCGGTGATCCGGCTTCGCGCAAGTTCGAGCGCAGGCGGCGCTACGAGCCGGCCTGCTCCGGGGTGGTGCTGTACCTCGGGCTCGACCGCGCCTACCCCCAGCTCCTGCATCACAACTTCGTCTTCTCCCGCGACGCCGAGGAGGAGTTCGACCAGATCTACCGCAAGGGCGAGCCCGCGCACGATCCCACCTGCTACGTCTGCGCGCCGGCCGGCTCCGAGCCCGGAGTCGCTCCGCCCGGCGGCGAGGCGCTCTACGTCCTGGTCCACACGCCGTACCTGCGGCCGCACCACGACTGGAAGCAGATGCTTCCCGCCTACCGCAAGACCATCCTGGAGAAGCTGGAGAGGACGGCGGGGCTGCGCGGCCTGGAGAAGCGGATCGTCTTCGAGTCGGTCCTGACTCCCCAGGACATCCACGACCGCTACGGCGTGCTGAACGGAGCCATCTACGGGCTGGCCAGCCACGGCCGGATGACGGGCGCGTTCAAGCCTCCCAACCGGAGCCGCGACGTGCAGGGCCTTTATCTTGCGGGCGGCGCGGCCCATCCCGGGCCGGGCATGCCGATGGTCCTGATGTCCGGCTGGATCGCGGCGGACTCGCTGTGCCAGGACGGAGTCGCCGTCCCATCCGCCAAAGTCCTCCAAATGCCCATTCCGATCGAGGCCCACTCTTGAAACAGGTAGATCTACCACGCATCTCTCCCGGCCTCTTCGCGCTCTTCTCCCGCTATGGCGAGCGCTATATCGCCCGCAACTTCCACTCGGTCCGGATGTCCCGGGCAGGGCGGATCGACCGCGGCGCCTTGCAGGGGATCCCGCTCGTGATCTACCTCAACCATCCCTCCTGGTGGGATCCGATGATGTGCCTGCTGCTCGCCAACCGGCTGTTCCCGGGCCGGCGCCATTACGGGCCGATCGACGGAGCGGCGCTCACGAAATACAAGTTCTTCGAGAAGCTGGGCTTCTTCGGCATCGAGGCCGGCACGGTCCAGGGCGCCCGGCGCTTCCTCGAGGTGGGGAGCCGGATCGTGGAGCAGCCGGACTCCGTGCTCTGGATCACGGCCCAGGGACAGTTTACGGATTCGCGGGACAGGCCCGTCCAACTGCGTCCCGGGCTGGGTCACCTGGTATCCCGGATGCGCAAGGGAGCCGTGCTGCCACTGGCCGTGGAGTACCCGTTCTGGGGCGAGCGCTATCCGGAGGCGCTGGTGCGCTTCGGCGAGCCGATGGATGTCTCGAAGACCGCGCTCCAGCCCGCGGAATGGACCCAGTTGCTCGCGGAGTGGCTCGAATCGGCCCAGAACGAGCTCGAAGCCGAGTCGATCACCCGCGATCCGGCCCGTTTCGAGAAGGTCGTCTCGGGCGGCTCCGGCGTCGGAGGGGTCTACGATACCTGGCGCCGCTTCCGGTCCTGGCTGCGGGGAGAACAGTTCCGTTCCGAGCACGGGCTGGAGGCCGAGCCGTGATCCTCCTCATCCTGTCTCTGGTGGCGGCCGTCTGCGCGCTGATCCCGGCCGTCCTCTTCCTGCGCAACCTGAAGGTCTTCGTCCCTCCTCCGTCCCCGATGGGCAGACCGGCCGTGTCCGTCCTGATCCCGGCGCGCAACGAGGAGCGGTCCATTGAAGCCTCGGTGACCGCGGCCCTGCGCAGCGAAGGAGTGGAGCTGGAGGTCGTGGTGCTGGACGACGGCTCGGAGGACCGGACGGCCGAGATCGTGTCCGGCCTGGCGGCCCGCGACTCCCGGGTACGCCTGGCGCAGGCTCCGCCGCTGCCGTCCGGCTGGTGCGGCAAGCAGCACGCCTGCGCCGTCCTGGGACGGCTGGCCAGCCATCCGATCCTGGTCTTCGTGGACGCCGACGTCCGCCTGGCGCCGGACGGCCTGGCGCGCTGCGCGGCCTTTCTGGAAGAGAGCGGTGCCGGGCTGGTGAGCGGCTTCCCGCGCCAGGAGACGGTCACCTTTCTGGAGCGTCTGCTGATCCCGCTCATCCACTTCGTCCTGCTGGGCTTCCTGCCCATGCGCTGGATGCGCCGCACCCTGGACCCGGCCTTTGCCGCGGGCTGCGGGCAGCTCTTCGTGACCCGGCGGGACGCCTACGAGCGGATGGGCGGGCACGAGGCGATCCGCACCTCGCTCCACGACGGCATCACCCTGCCCCGTGCCTTCCGCCGGGCGGGCATCGCGACGGATCTCTTCGATGCGACGGGGATCGCCACCTGCCGGATGTACCACAGCGCCGCCGAGGTCTGGCGCGGGTTGGCGAAGAACGCGACCGAAGGGGTGGCGGCGCCGTCCAAGATCGTGCCCATCACGATCCTGTTCGCCCTCGGGCAGGTGGTGCCGTTCGTGCTCCTCGGGCTCGCGGCGGCGGGAATCGCGCCCATGACCGTGCTCTGGGGAGCGGTTCCGGGAGCCCTGGCGGCCTGGATGCCGCGCTGGATCGCGATCCGGCGCTTCGGCCAGCCGGCGGACGGGGCCGTGCTCCATCCCTTCGCCATCCTGGCCTTCCTCTCTCTGCAGTGGTATGCCCTCGGCTGCCAGCTTCTGGGCCGGCCCGCGGGTTGGAAGGGACGTTCGTACGCGGCTTCGTCTCCCGTGAGTGATCGTCTCCGGTCGACCGCCTCTTGTCGTCCCTATCAACAACAGGTTACTATCTCCGGAGACGAGGAGCGCCGTTGACGGATTCCCGCCGGGTGCGTACCCTCGTCTTCGGACCTTGGAGGTGACGATGTCCG
>JANOCF010000943.1:0-1504 GCA_031412055.1 Holophagales bacterium
CTGATCCGGTCCGGACTGACGCTGGCCGCGTCCTACGCCTCGGCGGGGAAGTTCAAGGCGGGTCCCGGCAAGGGGGCGGGCCAGCAGCTCAGCACGCTCTCCGCCACGGTCGAGGGGGTGAGCCAGGAGCAGCTCCGGGCCGCCATGTCGTCCAGCTACGACATCGGCGCATTCGAGACCGCCGAGTGGGCGATGTCCTTCGCGCGGACCGAGGCCGCGAAGACCAGGACGGCGGAGACGCAGCAGCTCGTGCAGATGGGCGAGGAGATGCTCAAGGCCTTCAAGGCGGGGCGTCCCTTCACCACCAAGACGCCCCTCCCCTGAGAGGGAGACGAGCGGTCCAGGGCGGCAGCCGGCGGGCTGCCGCCCTCTTCTTTTCCGCGGACATCAAAGCGGTCTGGCGGCGATCAGGGCGTAGACCAGCGCCCGCTCTTCGAACAGTCGCCCGTACGTGCCGGCGTTGTCCAGCCAGGACCGGTAGCGCTCCTCCCCCTTGGCCTCGATCAGCGCCTCGCGGTGGCGCTCGGAGGCCTCTTCCATCCGCGCAAAGCAGTCCACGGCGAGCCAGGTCCGATCGGAGATTTCGATGTCCTCGAAGCCGGCGGCGGCGAGCTGCTCCCGCTGCCCGGCGACGGTGGGGAGATCGAGAATCCCATCCTCCCGCCAGATGAAGTCGCGTACCTCCGGCGTGATGGCCGGGCCGGCGAGCACGTCGGCGAAGGCGGCGCACCCGCCCGGCGCGAGCGCGGCGCGGACGGCGGCGAGGACCGCCTGCCGGTCCTCCAGCAGCATCAGGGTATCGACGGCGTAGACGGCTTGAACCTGCCGGGGAGCGCGCCAGGCGAGCACGTCGCCCTGGAGGAACCGGACGCGCGCCCGCAGCTCCGGCGCGCAGCGGTCGAGGCGCTCCCGCGCCTGCTCGACCTGCTGCGGGTTGATCTCGATCCCGGTCACCCGGCAGCCGCAGCGCTCCGCCAGGTAGCGGCAGGTGTCGCCGAGCCCTGAGCCGAGCTCCAGCGCTTCGCCCGCTTCGCCGAGCCCCGCCCGCTCGCCGATCCAGTCGAGGGCCTCGCGGCCGCCGATGCTCGCGAGCCACCAGCCGCCGTGGACGGCGTCGTAGACCGTGAGCCGCCAGTAGGGATCGGCGGCGTCGTCGTACTCGAGGCGGTTGCGCTCGAGGATCTCCTCCTTGGTGGGCGCCGAGGTGGCCGGGGTCATGGCAGGACCTGCGCCGTCACGTCGCGGAGGAGATAGCGGTCGAGGAAGCGGTCGGTCGCCTCGTAGGCGCGCAGCCGGCTGGCGTTGTTCGAGAACCCGTGCCCCTCGCCGGGGAGCACCAGGTAGTGGACCTGCACGTCGCGTACGCGCAGCGCGTCGATAGCGATTTCCAGAAACTCGGGCTGCTCGGCAAAACTGTGCTGGTGGCGTCCGGCGACACGGGCGCGCGCAGCCGGCAGTCGCTGGGGTTCGCGGCCGAGTTCCCGGCCGCGCTGCCGTCGTGCAC
>JANOCF010000944.1:0-5323 GCA_031412055.1 Holophagales bacterium
CCCGAGCCGGCCAAACTCCTCCCACGGCTCCTTCGCGAGATGTCCGCCGGGACCCGTCACCCATTCGGGCAGCCGGGAGGCTTCGAAGTAGCGACGCGCGCGCTCCCGCAGCTCGCGGTGCTCCGGCGTGAAGCGCCGCTCGAACGCGGGGTGGTCGAGGAGAGGCTGATCGGGGCGAGCCATCAGCTCTCCGTGTCGTAGCCGTGGCTGTAGGCCACGCTCAGCCGGTCGTGCTTGAACGCGGCGTCGTTGGGGATGCCGAGCAGGATCACGTAGACGGCCTCGTCATCGCCTTCGAGCCGGGCAAGCGAAGCGCACTCCTCTCCGTCAAACCCGCCGAGGCAGGTCATGCCCGCGGCTCCGAGCCGCGAGGCTGCCAGGTGGAGGCGCTGTCCCATTTGCGCGGCATGATAGAGCAGTTCCGCGAACGCCGAGAAGCCCTGGTCGTCGAACAGACGGCAGACCGGGGCATGGAAGACCAGCAGGGCCGCGGCGGTGCCCGCGATCTCCTGCTGCATGCAGGCCGGCCGGGGATCGTCCGCCCGGTCGTCGATCCGGCAGAGAGCATGGCTGCGCGGAGCGTAGGAATAGACGCCGGCGAGACCCTCGACGTTTCTCGCGATCAGGCGCACACCCAACCGCGAGGTGTCCTCCGGGGAGCAGTCCGCCGGCACGCTCTCGGCCTGCAGCGCGGCGAGCAGCTCGCCGATCTGTCCGACGGACAGCGCCTCGTCGCGAAAGCCCTTGGCCGAGCGCCGGCCGAGGATCGCCGCGCGCCACTCCCTCGCGGCGGACGGCTGGGGCCTGCCGGCCGGTAGCGGCAGGAGAGCCTCTTCGGGGACTTCCGCCGGCTCCGCCACGAGCGCCGAGCTGGCGGGGACGGCGCGGGGCTCGATCGAGACATCGGAGGAGATGAGAGAGCAGAGCGCCTGCCAGCTCAGGACCTCCGGCTCCTCGGGCAGCGACAGGCCGGGTAGCTCCAGACCGGAGATCTCAAGGCTGGCGGCCGGCCCCGGGTCGGCAGACACCCCGGCGCCGGCAAAGGAGAGGACCGCGAGCGGCTCCCGGCAGAGGCCGTCCAGCTTCAGGCGCCCGGCCAGAGCGGCACGGGAGAAGCGCAGGTGGATGGTGGGCGCGTGGCCCAGAGCGGCCGTGTAGATTGCCAGGTTGGTAGCCGTGTGGCCCACGTCGAGGTGGCAGTAGGCATAGCCGCGCATGTGGTACTTCTTCATGCTGAGCCAGGGACGGGCGACAAGGATGAGCAGGGCTTCGAGGTGCTGCCCGGGCGCAGTACCAGGCACGATACCGGCCTCCGCCAGGTCGTTCTGCGTCAGCGGTGCCAGGCCGCAGGGGGCGAGGAGCCCCTTCTCGACATCCCACAGGTAGTTTCCCTCGCCGATGACGCTCGCGATCACCTCGAACGGATAGATGGCCCCCGCCGAAGGGGTGGTGCGCCAGCGGATCAGCTCCCACGCACCGGCCGCGAACCGGGACTGGGTCTGGGACCCGTATCCCACCTTGAGGACATCCTCCAGGGCGGTGTGCCACGGCACGACTCCCGGAGCCGCACGCACCGAGGCGGACTTCGCGTGCGCGGCCCGCAGGCGCGACTCGTTCCAGTAGCTCGCGAGCTTCCTCGCGGCGGCGCTCAGGCGTGCGACCGGAGTCGACGGGATCTCGGATACCGACACGTCATCCTTCATCGTGACTGCGCTTTCTGTGCTAGGGGAAAAAGTCCTCATGCAGGCTGCTCAGGGCCGGCTTGAGGTCGTCCGGGTGAACCATGCAGCTCAGGCCGGAGCGTCCGGAGGGCTGCGCCACCAGGTCGCTGCGCACCCCGGCCGCCGCCAGGCGGGCGAGCATGCGCGAGCGGATCCCCGGGTCTTCGGCGATGCCGTCTCCGACGGCCCCGATCAGCGCGGGCGAGCCGTTGTTTCTGCGCGACGCCAGGGCCACCACCCGGGTGCCGTTGCGCCGGAGCCTCTCCACCAGCACGGTGCCGGAGCCGGAAACAGCTCCCTGGACCGAGGAGATGACGATCTGGGTGGGACGTCCGCGCAGAGGCTCGAGGCTGCCATGGTTGACGATGCGCGAGCCGTATGCCCCGAGCTGGGCCACCTCGTCGAACGAGACCTCCCGGATCACGCGCGCGCCGTGGACCTCGCGCGGATCGGCAGACATGAACCCCGGGACGTCCTTCCACAGCTCAAGACGGTCGGCGTGGAGGCCCGCGGCCACCGCGCACGCGGTGTTGTCGCTGCCGCCGCGCCCGAAGAGAACGACGCCGTCGTGGCCGCCGATGCCGCCGATGCCGCCGATGCCGTAGAAGCCCGTCAGCACCAGGATCCGGTCGCACAGCCGGTCGCGCAGCCGCCGGAGCCCCGCCGCGCTCGCCGGGATGTCGCACCAGCCGGAGCGGGGAGGACCACCGGCCCGCAATCCCGCCTCCTCGGAGGCCACGGGCTGCGCGTCGAGCCCGGCCGCCTGGACGGCGGCCGCCAGAAGGATGACGCTCAGCCGCTCGCCGAAGGAGAGGAGACGGGCATAGTCCGTGTCCGGGAGCTCGCCGGCCGCTCGGATGGCGCCCACCAGAGCTTCGAGCTCATCCAGCGCTCCCCCGACCTTCTCCAGTGCCGAGCCGCCGTCCGCGATCTCCCGCGCCGCGTCGGCGTGGCGCCGGCGCAAACCTTCCAGGGTCGCCTCGAGCTGGCCGTCCGGAAGCCGCCGGTCGAGCGCCTGGCCTGACGCCAGGTCCAGCGTGTCCGTCACACCCTTGAGCGCCGAGGCCACCACCAGGAGCGGGCGGCCCTCACGGCGCCGCTCGGCGACCGCGAAGGCGGCGCGATGAAGGTCGGCCGCCCTCTCCAGAAGGCTTCCGCCGACTTTGATCACGATCAAGGGAGATGCCCATTCTGTTGCCACGACGAAAGTTCCTCTCCGCCCGTATACGTGCAGAGCCGGCGAAACGTTGCAGTAACCTTCTCGTCACATTTCCGTAACGAGACTAAAGAGGTAGGTGCCACGACTTCCATAAAGCGCGCCGGGGGGAAAACCATTCGGCATGTTAAGCGGTTCCAAGGCCAGGAGTCCTGAACATTTCCTGATGACAGCGAAGTGACGCCGAAGTGACTCGGGAATGGCGCTACGATGCACCTTCATTTGAAGCAGGCTTTCCAACAATCCCGAGCGCCTGAACACATTTTCCTTACTTGAGGTATGGAATGAAACGATTAGTCTTTCTTCTGCTTCCCTTGCTGGCTCCCAACGGCGAGGCGGCGACATCCCAACAGACGATTCAGCACGTTTCGATCATGCAGATCCAGGGCAGCGGCCAGCTTTCGCCCTTGAAGGGACGCTACGTCGAGACCTCCGGCGTGGTGACACTGATCACCGCGAAAAAAGACGGCTTCTGGATGCAGGATCCGGAGGGCGACGGCGATCCCGGGACGTCGGATGGCCTTTTCGTGTTCGGCTTCCCGAGCCTGGTGCTGCCCGCCGTAGGCGACTCGATCAAGATTCTCGGCCGCGTGGAAGAGGAGCAGAAGGGCAACGAGCTGCCACGCACACGGCTGGTCACGGTGCAGAGTCCCGAGGTGGTCTCCCGCGGCAACACCCCGCCGGCGCCGCTTCCGCTGACGAAGCTCCCCGATACCTCTCTGGAAGAGGGGATCGCCTACTGGGAGTCGCTCGAAGGGATGCGGGTCAGCGTCGAGAACGCGCCGGTCGTCGCGCCCAACAACCGCTTCCGGGAGTTCCACATCGTGGCTCCAGGCAACGCCGTGGCTGGTGCCGGCTACCACCCGAAGAGCGGACGCCTGATCATGCGCAGCCTCGGCGGCGACCAGGTGGACTACGACCCCGAGCGGATCATGGTGGGCGACGCCAGCGTGGAGAAGCCCGAGGTGGTCAATGCCGGCGACAAGGTCGATTCCATCGTCGGCGTGGTGGACTTCAACTTCGGTTACTACAAGATCCAGCCAGAAAGCCTGAAAGTCACCCGCCGCGAGACGCCCAAGCCCCCGATCGGCGTCCGCACCGGCCCGGAAGGCAACCTCGCGATCACGACCTACAACCTCTGGGACTTCTTCACCGCCGTACCGCAGGGAAAGAACGAAAAGTACGTCCTGAAGCCCGAAGACCTGGAAAAGCGCATCGAGAAGATCGCGCAGTCCTTCGTCACGGAGCTACGGCTGCCGCACATCGTCGCGGTCCAGGAGCTCGAAGGAGCGAACCTCGAGCCGCTCGTCCGGCGCATCAACGAGCTCGCCGGCAAGGGCCACCGCTACGAGGCGGCCTGGCTGCCCACCAGCGACTGGCGCAACCTGACCATCGCGTACATCTACGACGCGGAGCGCATCAAGCTGCAGAAGCTCTCCCAGCTTTCCGGCAACGACGCGGAGTCGGTCTTCGGACTGAAGTCTGCCGTCGGGAACCGGGAGCCGCTGGTCGGCATCTTCGAGGTCGGTCCCGGGATACCGCCGGTCATGGTCCTCTCCAACAAGCTCAAGACCAAGCGCGCGGAGGAATCTCCCTTCACCCTCGAGCCGCCGTTCCGGTTCACCGAGATCCAGCGCAAGGCGCAGGCCCGGGAGATCCGGAAGTTCCTCAACTCCGTCTTCGCCAAGGACCCCAACGCCTACGTGGTGGTCACCGGCGACCTCGCGGATTTCGACTTCGCGGAGCCAGGCGAGGGTCCGGACTATCCGCTGGCCATCATGAAGGGGATCGGCGGCGAAGTGCCGATGACCAACCTGACGAGCCGGGTCGAAGAGGCCAACCGCTATGACTACATCTTCCAGGGCCAGGGCACCGTGGTGTCCCATACCCTGGTCAGCCCCGCGATGCTCAAGACGTTCGTCGGAGCCGACTTCCTGCACTTCAACACCCCGTACCCCGATGCCCTCAAGTGGGACACGAGCACCACGATCCGGGCATCGGACCGCGATCCGCTGGAAGCGCGCTTCCAACTGGCGCCGCGAAAGAAATAAAAATGTCCGGTCTCGCTTTTCGGCCGATCGGGCACCTAGTGTAGTGCGTCATAACCTTTACAAGGTTGTGACGGTCATGCAACGTTTCTCGACGCCTGAACGTATAGGGCTTCATGGCCTGCCCGCGAAGCCGGTCACGTTTCCTTTGGGAGTGCACGGACTATGGCAGAAGACATCGTGACGGAGCTCAAGCGAATCATCGCTGACGATCTTGACGTCAACCTGAAATTCGACGAAATCGACGAGAGGGTACCCCTTCTTGGCGAGGGTCTGGCCCTCGACTCGATCGTTGTCGTAGAGCTGATCAACCTCGTTGAAAACCGCTTCGGCTTCGA
>JANOCF010000945.1:0-2591 GCA_031412055.1 Holophagales bacterium
AGTAGAACTTGACCGCCCGGTTCTCGGAGAGGATGAGGGGGATGTTGCCGCCGTTGGGCTGCGCATTGGCGCCGTAGTTCTCGTCCCATCCGTCATTAAGCGGCGCCTTGTAATCCCATCTCCCCTCGGGGATGTTGAACGTCGCCTGCCAGACGGCGTCGTCGGCATCGAAGGTGAGATGGGTGGCGGCGCAGCCCGGCTGCCAGTCCTCCGGGCAGCCGAGCTCGGACTGGAGCGAGCCCGCGACCGTGACGCGTTCCGGATCGGGGGTATGGGAAGCCGCGGCGATTCCTGGGAAGAGCAGAACCGCGAGAAGGATGGAGCGGGGGAGGCGAAGCATGGAGACCCTCCTGGAGAGGTTGTTCAAAGAAGCACGCGCGCATGGAGTATAGCTTTTCCGCCCGGGTGGGACTTCCGATAGAGTAGGCGGCCTTACGAAGGTCGACGGCGGAGGGATATGAATGGATCTACGTCGCAACATCGAGGGCTGGCACAGCCCGAGCCTGGGTCAGGACATGCCCATCGTTTCGTACGGACACTGGGGGCACCCGATCCTCCTGTTCCCCACGGCGGCGGCCGACTTCCTGGAGAACGAGCGCTTCGACCTGATCGGCTCCGTCGCGCCGGCCATCGACGCGGGACGGGTTCGGGTTTTCTCCATCAACAGCATCAACAATCAATCCTGGATGGACAGTGGCCTGCCGATTCCGGAGCAGGCGCGGCGGCAGGCGCTGTACAGCCGTTATGTAGAGGATGAGGTGGTGCCGTACATCCGCGCCGCCTGTCAGAACGCGGAACTGCGCATCGCCACCGCGGGCGCGAGCTTCGGGGCGTTCCACGCGGCCAACACGCTGTTCCGCCGTCCGGACCTTTTCGACGCCGTGATCGCCATGAGCGGCTTCTACGACCTGGGGCCGGACTACCTTCACGGCTACGGCGACGACAACGTCTACTTCAACAATCCGGCCTGGTATCTGCCGGGTCTCGAGGGGGACAACCTCCAGAGGCTGCAGACCGCGTGCAAGATCCTCATCCTCACCGGCCAGGGCGCATACGAGGCGCCGGATGCCTCCAGGTTCCTCTCACAAATTCTCCACAGCAAGGGGATTCCGCACTTTCTCGACATGTGGGGACATGACGTGGCCCACGACTGGCCGTGGTGGCTCAAGATGCTGCCGTACTCGATCGAACGGATGGGGTGGTGAGGGCCGAAGGCCACCAGCCTCATGGAACCCGCCTTCCCGCTCTTCGGGCGCGAGCCGAACTTTTCGCCACGGCCGGCGTAGAGGAACGGATTGGTCTACTTGTTCTCGGGTTAAGATCTTTCCCTAGACAGTTGTAGAGCTTGAAGGAGCCCTCCCATGATCCGATCCGTTCGTGTCCTTTCCCTTGCGGCGGCCGTTGCCATTCTGGCCGGCCCTGTCGCCGCCCAGTCCGTGACGCTGCCGCCGTCCGGCGACAATCAGAAGTCGACGGTGATCCAGCACATCGGTCTCGTCAAGATGAGCGTCGACTACAGCAGCCCCGACGTCCACTCGCCCCAGGGCGAGGACCGGACGGGCAAGATCTGGGGCCAGCTCGTGCCCTACGGTATGGCCAATCTCGGCTTCGGCACCTGCGGCGACCAGTGCCCCTGGCGCGGCGGCGCCAACGAGAACACGGTGTTCACCACCTCGCACGACATCAAGGTGGAGGGCCAGGCGCTGCCGGCCGGCTCCTATGGCCTGCACTTCATCCCGAGCCCGGAGGAGTGGACGGTGATCTTCTCGAAGAACTCCACGTCGTGGGGTAGCTACTTCTACGACGTCAAGGAGGACGCGCTGCGGGTCAAGGTCAAGCCCGCCAAGAGCGAGTTCCACGAGTGGCTGACGTACGAGTTCACCGACCGCCAGCCGGACAAGGCAACGGTGGCGCTGAAGTGGGAGAACCTGCAGGTCCCCTTCAAGGTCACGGTCGACAACGCGGCCGAGCTCTACGTGCAGAACCTGCGGAACGAGCTGCGGTCGAGCCCCGGCTTCAACTGGCAGGGCGTGCAGGCCGCCGCCCAGTACGCTCTCCAGAACAAGATCAATCTGGAGGAGGCTCTGCGCTGGGCCGAGAACGCGGCCGGTCCTGTCGTCGGCGAGCGGAACTTCACCACGCTGGCCACGCTGGCGCGGCTGCAGGAGGCCAACGGCAAGACCGCGGACGCGAAGAAGTCGATGGACGAGGCCCTCAATCACCCGACGGCCACGCCCATGGAGATCCACGGGTATGCCCGCCAGCTCCAGCTGGAGAAGAAGAATGACGAGGCGCTGAAGGTGTTCGAGATGAACGCGAAGCGCAATCCCGGCAAGTGGCCGACGGAGTTCGGTCTGGCTCGCGGCTACTCCGGCGTCGGCCAGACGGCCAAGGCCATGGAGCATGCCCGCAAGGCGGTGCAGACGGCTCCGGACGAAGCCAGCCGCGCGAACGTCGAGAACTTCATCAAGCAGCTCGAGGGCGCGGGCAAGTAGGGCAATGAAGGCGCTCGAGCGGATGGCGCCGATGGATGTGGTGGGTCTCTTCCCGGAGATCAACGCCGAGCTGATCTCGCTGCTGCGGGGGCTCGG
>JANOCF010000946.1:0-3032 GCA_031412055.1 Holophagales bacterium
GTCTGTACCAGGGCGTGCCGCTCTCCGAGCGCAGCACCTTCTACATGGGGGCGCTGCCCGACCGGGTCGTCCTCTACCGCGGCCCCATCCTCCGCGCCTGCGACAACCGCCGGCAGGTGATCCGGGAGATCCGCGACACCCTGGTCCACGAGCTGGGCCACCACTTCGGAATGGAAGAGGAGGACATGCCGTACTGACGGCATGCGCCCCCGACCATGCGGCGATCCCGGCGCCGGCTCCTCCTGCTGATCCTGACCCTGCCCTTCCTGGTGCTGGCGTCAGCCCTCATCTACATGACAGGCATGTCCTGGCTGGAAGGGGAGCCCCGCACCTTCTGGCAGAGCGTCGAGTGGGCCTCCGAGACCCTGACCACGACCGGGTACGGCGCCGACAGCCGCTGGCAGCACCCGGCCATGATCCTCTTCGTCATGGCCGTGCAGTTCATCGGCGTGTTCCTGGTCATCCTGATCTTCCCGGTCTACCTGATCCCGTTCCTGGAGGAGCGCTTCGAGGCCCGGCTGCCGCAGGAGGCTCCGGCGGACATGGACGGGCACGCGATCATCTACCGCTACGGCCCGGCGGTCGAGACGCTGCTCACCGAGCTCGCCACGGCCAAGGTGCCGACCCTGGTCCTGGAGCCGGACGAGACCGTGGCCCGGCGGCTTTTCGAGCTGGGGCAGCCGGTCCTCCACCGCGACGTCGGGGATGGAGCGCTCCGGGCGTCGCGCCTCGACCGGGCCCGGGCGATCATCGCCAACGGTACCGACGACGAGAACGCGGCCCTCATCCTCACCGCCCGGCAGCGCGGCTACACGGGTCCGATCCTGGCGCTGGTGGAGGAGCCGTACCATCGCAAGCCCATGATGCTCGCCGGTGCCACGGCCACCTTCACCCCGCGCCACATCCTGGGCGCGGCCCTGGCCGCCCGGGCGTCGCTGCGCATCAGTCCCCGGCTGGCGGGGATCCAGCAGCTCGGCCGGAACCTGCAGCTGGCCGAGCTGCGGGTGCGGCCGGAGAGCGCCCTCGCCGGAAAGACTCTGGAGGAGGCGGATGTCGGCGCCCGCACCGGGGCGACGGTGATCGGGCAGTGGGTGGGCGGCGAGCTGGCGGTGCTGTCCGGTCCGGCGGCCCGGATCCATCCCGGGGGAACGCTCGTGGTCGTGGGGAGCCGCGAGAGCATCGACCGGCTCGGCGATCTGGCCGAGGGGAAAGCGTCCCTGCGGCGCCAGGGGCACTTCGTGGTGTGCGGAGGCGGCGAGGTGGGGCGCAAGGTCGCCGAGCTGCTCCGGGCCGTGGGCGAGGAGGTGAAGCTGATCGACCGCCAGCCCGGCGAGGGGGTGGACGCGGTCGGAGACATCCTGGACCTGAGAGTGCTGGAAGGGGCCGGGGTGAAGGATGCCCAGGCCGTGATCCTGGCCCTCGACACGGACAGCGGCACCCTGTTCGCCACGGTGATCCTCAAGGACCTGGCGCCCGAGGTGCCGGTGATCGCGCGCGTGAACCGGGCGGAGAACGTGGAGCGCATCCACCGGGCCGGCGCCTATTTCGCGCTGTCCATCAGCCAGGTGTCGGGCCAGATGCTGGCCAAGAAGCTGCTGGGGGAGGAGGCGTTGCTGGTCGACCCGCAGCTCAAGGTGCTGAAGGTCTCGCCGGACGGCCTCTCCGGGAGACACCCCGCGGATCTGTCGATCCGCGAGCGGACCGGCTGCTCGGTGGTGGCGGTGGAGCGGGGCGACGAGGTGCTGGTGGATCTCGGGCCGGAGTTCCGCTTCCGCTCCGACGACACGATCTACGTCTGCGGCAGCCACGGCGCGGTGCGCCGGTTTACGGAGACGTTCCAGGGATAGCAGTCAGCGCCGAAGGCGCGCAGGCCTAAAGCCTGGGGTTTCAACCGGTTTCAACCCCAGGTAGGCCGGCCTGCCCCCTCTCTCAAGTCCCGAAGGGACGCAGGCTCAGCACTCCGGTAATGCGCCTGCGTCCCTTCCGGACTTGAGGTTCCTTGGGCTCTACCTGGGGCTGAAGCCCCAGGCTTTACGCCTACGCCCCTCGCGGGGCTGAGCCCCCTCCCCTGCCTGCCCTCCCCCGCGTCGCGGGAGAGGGAGCCCCCGCCCGCTCTGGCCGGCAAAGTTAGCGCCTATGCCCCCAAGGGGGGTGCCCCTACACAGGATCCATCTTTCCCCGCGTGACAGGGCTAGCCTCAGGGAGCGAACTGAAGGCGCGGTTCCCATTCGAGCCGCTTGAGAAATCCTACGATCTGCTGCACCAGCACCGGCGTGGCCGCCTCGCGCCGGCAGGCGGTCTCCAGGTAGCGAATCGCCCGCAGGGCCTCCCGCTGTACCTTGAGGTCCTCAAACGTGATCAGAACCTCTTCGGCCAACTCGCGCGCCTCTGTCGTCCGACCCTGTCGGAGCCAGACGCCTAATAAATCCAGGCCGATCAAGGCTGCGTCATAGCGCAGGCCGAGCCGCAGGAAGCCTTCCCGAACTTGTTGGAAGGCGGACTCCGTTTTTTCGGTCTTTCCAAGCCCAAGAGAGATTTTTCCCTCGACCCATTGCAGCCTCAGGAGGGTTATTGGATCCTTGGCGAACTTGTGGCGGAGCCCGGTTTCAAGCAGCAATCGTCGGGCTAGCCGGACCTCCCCAGAGTCCACCAGAGCTAGCAGAAGATTCTTCTGGCACAAGGCGGCAAGCTGGGGATCCCGTTCGGGGCTGATCATTGCCATTCCCTGCCGTAGCAGATCCGCTGCCTCCCGCGGCCGGCCGTCGCAGTAGGTATTGATACCTTTGCTGATCAGGGCCCGGCCGGCGAGATGGCGCTCGCCGACCTCCTCATACAGGTTTTTCACGATGTCTAGCAGCTCGATCGACTCAGGAAGGCGTCGCTGGGCTCTTCTGAGAGAGGCTTCGAGGTCGAGCACTCGAGCCAAGATGAGGGGGTCACCTGTCCCGTTCTCCCATAGCGCGCTCGCGAGGGCAAAGGCGTCGTTGGCATCATCGAACCGTTCATTCACCCGATAGGCGTTGCCGAGCTCA
>JANOCF010000947.1:0-2063 GCA_031412055.1 Holophagales bacterium
CCACGCTCGACGGACCTCCTACATCACCCGCGGTTCGATCGGCTTGGCCTCTTGGTCGAGTTCTCCGAGCAAGCCGGCAAGACGATCGTGCTGCAACTGCAGGAGGAGCGAGTGATTGCTCGAAAGCTTGCGGGGTTCGGCGGCCTCTCGAGCCTCGGCGAGGATCCCCTGGTCCAGAGTGAGGGACTTAGCCACCGCCCTCCTCCGCCTTCCGCAGCAAACCCGCCACCCTCGTCACCATCTCCACCGTCAACCGCTTCTCGTCGCACGCTCGCTGGAAGAGCACCAGTGCCGCTGTAGCCTCGCGCTGAATCCCCCGCGCTTCGAAGGCCGTCACCAGCTCAACAGCCAGCGCCTTCAGCTCCTCACTCCGGCCCTGCTCCAACAGAAGACGCGCCAGATCGAGCCCTACCAGGGCGGCGTTGTGGAACATGGCCTGCCTCAGGAACTCTTCCCCGACCTCGCGGTAGGCGGCCTCGGCCTCCTCCAGGCGGCCCAACTCGTGAGCGAGGCCTCCCTCTGCCCAGCGGAGACGGACATGGTCGAGGGGACGGGCAGAATCCCGAAACCGGTCCCGCACCTCGGGCAGCAGGTCCCAGGCTTCCTGGTGATGGCCGGCTTCGTCCAGGCAGCAGAGGAGGTTGTACCTCGCCGTTGCCGACAGGCGCGAGTCTCCCGCCGCGTCGATCTCGGGGGCGGTCTCCCGGAGGGTGGCAATCGCCCGGTCCAGGTCGCCCATCTCGCGGAAGAGCTTGGATTTGTTCAGGAGAACCTTGGCGGCACCGCGGGCGTCATCCTCCTCCCGGTAGAAGCGATACGCATGCTCCACGAGGTCCAGGGACTCCTCGAACCTCCCCTGGTCCTGCCGGAGGGAGCTCTTCAGGTCCAGGACCTCGGCCTTCGCCCAGGTGTTGCCGCTCGTGCTCAGGGCCAGGCAGTCCTCCGCTTCGCGGAAGGCAGCCTCGGCGCTCCACAGCTCTCCGAGCACCCTCCTCGCGTTGCCCAGCCCGGCCCAGGCCCTCGCCCGCAGGTCGAAAACCCAGTCCGGATCGTAGGACGGCCCGAGATGGCGACTGCCCTCCACGGCCAGCTCGGCCCGGGTGAGGGCTCGGGCCGGTTCCTCGGAGACCGACTCGCGGCTGCGCTGCAGCAGGAGCTGGCAGAAGCCCCAGGTGTGGAAGGTCTCGTCCTCCCGGACCTTCCGGTGCTGCTCCACGATGGGCAGATCCTCCAGGCCCTGAAGCAGCTCCGGCGCCTCCCGCCACTCGAAGACGCCCACCTCCTCGTCCTCGTGGCCGGCTTCCCTCTTCAACTGCCGGATCTGTTCGTAGCACTCCCGGCAGACAGGGCAACGCTCCAACAGGTGCGGCACGATCCTCTCCAGGACGGACTCGTGCTCCAGCCGTCCCGCCAGCCACTTCGCCATCGTCTCCAACGACAGGTGATCATCTTCCATGCGCTCCTCCACGGTTCGTCTCTCAAGTATATAGTTGCCGCAGAGGGAGAATTCGTGACACGGCGAGACAAAAAGATGGGGCCGACGTTTGCGGTAAGGCGCGCCAGCCCCGGGCGCCAGGTCTAGCCGTTCGGGTCGATCAGTTTGCCGGTGTCGCCCTCGGGACCGCCGTCCAGCGGATCGGGGCTGGCCGGGATCGGCGATCCCCCTTCCTCGGCCCAGAGGCTGGCGAAGGTCTGGCCCAGCCAGGAGAGGAGGGTCTTGCCGTCCCATCCAGCTTCCCGGCGGGCGGCAGCGCGGCCGGCCGATCCGGAGAGCGGCAGGGCTTGGACGGTTCCGGATAAGAAGAGGGTCCCCGCAACGGCGAAAGCGGGGAGCAGGCGGCGCAGGAGTCGTGGATGCATCGGTCCACTCCTTGAAGGCCGGACTCGTGATGGCGTCATGCCTCCGGAGCCGGCCTCTAGAGGAGAGGGTGCATCAAGTCGATGGACTCACCACCGGCCGAACGAGCTTCTTCGGCCAGCGCATCAGGAGATTTTCCCCAATGGGGAGCTCATTCGGCCGCCGGATGGACTCACCGCTGGCTGAACGAGCTTGTTCAGCCAGC
>JANOCF010000948.1:0-2118 GCA_031412055.1 Holophagales bacterium
CCTCGCCGAGCATGAAGCCGACCACCCGGCCGTCCAGCTCGGCGATCACCGAGGCCTCGGGGTCCCGCCGAAGGTAGTAACCAATTCGGCGCTCCCAGACTTCCGGCCGGTAGTTGCCGGTGATCTTTTCGTCGATCCCGACGATGGCGCTGATGTCCAGCTCGTCGGCCGGGCGGACGCGGACCTCGGTTGCGGTTTCAGCCATATACCTTCCTTCTCTGCCTTCTTTGGAAAACCCGGGGGTGGGACTGCGGCTTCGGAGCCCGGGACCCACCGATTCTATCGAGTGGCGTGAGGGGGTGCAAATGGACGTATCCTTGCGCCCGCCATGGACGCCTCGATCGCCTCCCCTGCTCCAGTCGCCGGCCGCCCAGGACCGGCCGTGCACGTGACGCTTCTCCTCGTGCAGCTGTTCTTCGGCGGATTCCACGTCGTGGCCAAGATGCTCCTGGCCGGCATGCCTCCGCTCGCCGTCGTGGGCCTGCGGGTGGGGATCGCCACTCCGCTCCTCCTGGCCATCGCCTGGCGCCACGACCGGATCGTGCCTTCGGGCCGCGACCTGGCGTGGCTCGCCCTGCTCGGCGGCCTGGGCGTCACCGCCAACCAGATCCTCTTCATCATCGGCCTGCAGTACACCACCGCCAGCAACGCTTCCATCCTGATGACCTGCCTGCCCGTCTTCGCCGTGGCGGCCGGGGCCATGCTGGGGATCGAGCGGGTTGGGGGACGTCGGCTGCTGGGAATCGTCCTCGCGGTGTGCGGCGCCCTCGTGATGGTGAACCCGGGCCGTTTTGAAACCGCTGGGAAGACAACGTACGGCAACCTCCTGGTCCTGGGGAACTGCCTGGCCTACGCCCTGTTCCTCGTTCTCCAGCGGCCGCTGCTGCGCCGCCTCCCCTGGCGCACGGTGATCGCCGGATCGTTCCTGTTCGGCGGCACGGCGGTGCTGGCGGCGAGCGTCCCCTCTCTGGTCTCCCTGGACTGGGGAGCGATCCCGGCCGGGACCTGGCTTGGAGTGCTCTACATCGCGCTGTTCGCCACGGTGTTCGCGTACGCGGCGAATACCTGGGCGGTGCGGCGCTCCTCGCCCGCCCTGGTGGCGGCCTACGGCATGCTGCAGCCGCTGGTGACGGCCGCCATCGCGGTGCCCTTCCTGGGGGAGACGCTCGGCTGGGCCGAGGCGGTCGGGTTCTCGCTGATCGTGACGGGACTGTGGCAGGTCAGCGCCGGAGCCGGGCGCTGACGCCGCGGACGAGCTCGGCCAGAATCCAGAGCAGGCCGGTTCCGCGCTCCTGCGCGCCGGCATGCCCGCCCAGCACCAGCCCCTGGCGCAGAGCCGGAAGAGCCGCCTTGATGTCTCCCGACGCCGCCTGGATGCAGCCGAGGTCGAAGAGGACACGGCCGACCCGGTCCCACTGGCCGGTCCGCCGGTAGAGGAGAATCGCGCGGCTGAGGAGACGCGCCGCCTCGCCGGTGCGGTCCTGGGCGGAGCGGAGCACGGCCTTGCGCTCCAGGAGGCGGGCCTTCTCCAGGCGGTCGCCCGTGCCGCGCAGCAGGTGGGCCTCGGCCCGGCGCAGCGACTCTTCGGCGCCCGCGAAGTCGCCGGCGACCCGGCGGGCATCGGCACAGGCGGTCCAGGCGCGGGCACTCAGCTCCTCCAGGAGGAGCGGAGGATGGACACCCGGAGCGATGCGCCCGGACACGGCCACGGCAAGCCCGGCGCAGATCTCCATCATCTCGAGGTCATCTCCCTCGCGTCCCTCGCGCCGCGCCTCTTCCGAGCGGTCGAGCAGCAGCTCGCAGAAGCCCCAGGTGTGGTACCGGGTGTCGCTCTTGACCGGGGAGACCCAGCGCGAGACCGACCGCCTCTCCAGCTCCGCCATGTGCTGCCACGCCTGCGCGCGCTCCGCTTCCAGCCCGGCCCGGGCATGGCGCACCCGGTCGTAGACCCGCTCCACGGCCCCGTCGTACCGGAACCGCTCCGAGTCCGCTCCGGGCAGGGCTTCGAATCCGAGGCTCCAGTAGGCCGAGGTCACCACCTGGCACGGCGGGCAGCCCGGCAGGAGATGCAGGATGATCCTCCGGCTGTCCCGTTGGGACAGGCGGCCCAGCATGAAC
>JANOCF010000949.1:0-8538 GCA_031412055.1 Holophagales bacterium
GAAGCCGTGCCGCCGCAGCAGTCCGAGCGCCTGCTCCAGCCGCCCGTCCTCGTCGTAGACCTCAACTACCACCTGACGGATCTTCGGCCAGTCCTCGCCGCGGATCCCGCCGAGCACCTCCATCTCGCTCTTCTCGACGTCGATCTTGAGCAGGCCGACCTCTTCGATCCCCTCCTCGGCCAGGACGCCGGAGAGCGTGCGCAGACGGCAGGAGACCCGCTCGCTGCGAAGCCGCTCGTCCAGCAGCTCCTCCACCTGATCGGGAGATCCGCGCCTCCCTGTGCCGGCGGCTCCCCGAGTACATGCTGCCCTCGGTCTTCGTCCTCCTGGACGAGTTTCCGGTCAGCGCCAACGGCAAGCTGGACCGCAAGGCCCTGCCCGCGCCGGAGTCGGTGCGCCACGGCGCGGAGCGCGAGCACGTGCCGCCCTCCACGCCGGCCGAGGAGGCCCTCGCCGCGATCTGGAGCGAGATCCTTGGGGTGGAGCGGATCGGCGCCCACGACAGCTTCCTGGAGCTGGGCGGACACTCCCTGCTGGCCACCCAGGTCATCGCGCGGGTTCGCGACCGGCTGGGGATCGGCCTCGCCCTCCGCGACGTGTTCGACCGGCCGGTGCTGGGCGCCCTCGCCGCCCTGGTCGAGGAGAGAGGCCGGACGGAGGCGCCCGCGAGCCCGATTGTGGAGGTCCCCCGGACGGGCGACTTCCCCCTCTCCTTCGCCCAGGAGCGGGTCTGGTTCCTCCAGCAGCTCGACCCGACCATCCAGTCGTACCAGTTCCAGGCACGCCTCCGGTTCCGCGGCCGCCTGGACGCCGGGGCGCTGCGCCTCAGCCTGGAGGAGATCGTGCGCCGGCACGAGATCTTCCGCACCACGTTCCCGACCGTGGACGGCGGGCCGGTGCAGCGGTTCCATCCGGCCTGGGAGGTGCCGCTTCCCGGGATCGATCTCTCCGGCCTGCCCGCGGACCGGCGGGAGGCCGAGGCGGAGCGGGTGCTGGCGCTGGAGTGCCGGCGGCCGTTCGATCTCGCTTGCCTCCCCCTGGTCCGCTGGACCCTGATTCGCTTCGGCCCCGAGGACCATGCGTGGCTGCATGCCGAGCACCACCTGGTGCACGACGGCTGGTCGTTCAACCGGCTCATGGAGGAGCTGGCGGCGCTCTATGCCGCGTTCCACGAGGGCCGGCCCTCGCCGCTGGCCGATCTGCCGCTCCAGTTCGCGGACTGGGCGGTCTGGCAGCGGGAGTGGATGCGGGGGGAGGAGGCCGCGGCCCAGATCGAGTGGTGGAAGCGGACGCTCGTGGGCCGGCCCGCGGTGCTGGAGCTGCCGACCGACCGGCCGCGGCCCAGGAGGCAGAGCTTCCGCGGCAACATCGAACGGCTGGAGATCCCGGCGACTCTCTGCGCAGCACTCCGCGACGCCAGCCGGCGGGAGGGGATCAGCCTC
The DNA here is from genome assembly GCA_031412055.1 of Holophagales bacterium. Lineage (GTDB taxonomy): Bacteria > Acidobacteriota > Thermoanaerobaculia > Multivoradales > UBA5704 > DATMER01. Next base: position 1,443 of record JANOCF010000949.1, read on the forward strand.
TACATGCTGATGCAGGCGGCCTTTGCCTCCCTGCTCTCCCGGCACACGGGGCAGGAGCTGATCAACGTCGGCGCCGCGGTGGCCAACCGGCGCTGGCGCGAGACCGAGTCGATGATCGGCATGATCGTCGACAACGTGGTCCTGACCAACGACCTGTCGGGAGATCCCACCCTTGCCGAGCTGCTGCAACGGGTCCGGCGCGTCAGCCTGGAGGCGGGCGCGCACCAGGACATCCCCTTCGACCACGTGGTCGAGGCGGTGCAGCCGGAGCGCGACCTGTCCTACAACCCGCTCTTCCAGGCGAGCTTCAGCTTCCACGACTCGCCGATGGAGGAGCTGGTCTTCCCCGGCCTGGAGGCGGAGCTGGCCGAGGGGCTGTCCAACGGCTCGGCCAAGTTCGACATGAACGTCATCTGCATCCCCAGGAACGGGCAGCGGCGGCGCGAGGGCGGCAGTATCGGCAGTATCGGCGGCATCGGCGGCATTACCCTGCTCTGGGAGTACGCGACGGCCCTGTTCGACCGCGGCACCATCCAGCGGATGATCGAGCGCTTCTACCGGCTGCTCGCGGGCTTCGCGGAACCCGGCACCGGCCGCCGGGTCTCCGAGCTGCCGATGCTGACGGAGGAGGAGGAGCGGCAGCTTTCTTCCTGGAGCGGGAAGGCGGTTCCGCTCCCCGGGGGCCGCGTCCACGAGTGGGTCGAGGCCTGGGCGGATTGCGATTCCGGGGCAATGGCCGTGGCGGATACCGGCAGGAGTCTTACGTACGGCGAGCTGGAGGCGGGCGCCAACCGCCTGGCCCACCGGCTGATCGGGCTCGGGGTGCGTGCCGAGTCGCGGGTCGGCGTCTGCCTGGAGCGCTCGGCCGACCTCCCTCTCGCCTTGCTGGGCGTGCTCAAGGCCGGTGCCGCCTACCTGCCGCTCGATCCCGGCCATCCGGCCGAGCGGCTGGCCTACATCCTGGAGGACTCGGCGGTCCCGGTGCTGATCACCTCCGAGGCCCTCGCCGGGAGGTTCCCTTCGGTTTCGGGGATCGTGACCCTGGACAACCTGGCGGAGTGGCCGGAGAGCGAGGAGCGCCCGCGGGTCCCTGGGACGGAGTCCAGCCTTGCCTACGTCATCTACACGTCCGGCTCCACGGGTCGGCCCAAGGGGACGGAGCTGGCCCATGCCGGGCTGCTCAACCTGATCGCGTGGCACCAGCGGGAGTATGGGATCACCCCGGCCGACCGGACCACCCAGGTGGCGAGCCCGGCCTTCGACGCCTCGGTCTGGGAGATCTGGCCGGCCCTCGCGGGGGGCGCGAGCCTCCACGTTCCGCCGGAGGACGCGCGCTCGTCACCGCCCGACCTCCTGGCCTGGCTTGCGGCTGAGGCGATCACGGTCTGCTTCCTGCCCACCCCGCTGGCCGAAGCCTGTTTGCAGCTCGATCTTCCGGAGGACCTTGCCCTGCGCGCCCTGCTCGCGGGAGGTGACCGGCTCCACCGGATGGACCGCGATCTGCCCTTCCGTCTGATCAACCACTACGGGCCGACCGAGGGCACGGTGGTCACCACGGCCGGGGAGGTCGTTGCCGGAGAGACGCCGCCCATCGGCCGGCCCATCGACAACTTCCGCGTCCATGTGGTCGACCGGCACCAGCAGCGGGTTCCGGCGGGCGTCGCGGGCGAGCTGCTGGTCGGTGGTATTGGCGACATTGGCCTGGCCCGAGGCTACCTGGAGCGTCCGGAGCTGACCGCGGAGAGGTTCATCCCCGACCCCTTCGGCGACGGCGGAAGGCTCTACCGCACCGGCGACCTGGTCCGCTGGCGGCAGGACGGCCGCCTCGACTTCCTGGGCCGCACGGACCACCAGGTCAAGATCCGCGGCTTCCGCGTCGAGCTGGGGGAGATCGAGGCGGTTCTGCGCGAGCACCCGGATGTCCGGGATGCCGTAGTCATAGCGCGGGGCGACGGCGAGAAGCGGCTGGTGGCGTACTGCGTCCTCACCCCCTGTCCCCCTCTCCCATCTCCCGCCCTCCCGACCCCGGGAGAGGGGGAACGCATTCCAGGCGTCGTGCCTTCGACGTGGCAATCCAGCCCCAGCAACGTTCCCCCTCTCCCGGCGGGGGCTCGGGTGGGAGATGGGAGAGGGGGACAGGGGGTGAGGTCCTTCCTCGCCGACCGCCTCCCCGCCTACATGGTCCCCGCGGCCATCGTGGTCCTCCCCGAGCTGCCGCTCTCGCCGAACGGCAAGGTCGACCTCGCCGCGCTGCCCGCTCCCGAGCAGGAGCGCCCGATGGAGGAGACGGCCGCGCCACGCACCCCCACCGAGGACATGCTGGCGGTGATCTGGGCACAGGTCCTGGGCCTGCCCACCTCGGGGGGCCTGGGTCCGGACGACGACTTCTTCGCCCTCGGCGGACATTCGCTGCTCGCGACGCAGGTCCTGTCGCGCATCCGCGAGTCGTTCCGGGTGGAGCCGCGGCTGCGCGCCGTATTCGAGAGCCCGACGCTCTCCGCCCTGGGACGGGTGGTCGACACCGCCCTGCGCGCGGGCGCCGGGATCGAGGCTCCGCCCCTGGCGGCAGGCGAACGGGAAGGCGAGCTGCCCCTCTCCTTCTCCCAGGAACGGCTCTGGTTCCTCCACCAGTTCGGCAGCGAGCCCTCGGTCTACAACATCCCCGAGGCCTACCGCCTCGAAGGCCGGCTCGACATCCCGGCCCTGGAGCGGAGCTTCAACGAGGTGGTCCGGCGGCACGAGGTCCTGCGCACCGCCTACCCGATCGAGGCCGGGCGCGTGCGCCAGGTGATCGCACCCGCTCTCTACGTCAGCCTGGCCCTGGCCGACGTCCGGACCCTCTCTCCGGAAGCGCGGGCGGCCGAGACCCGGCGCCTGATCTCCGAGGAGGCGGCCCGCCCCTTCGACCTCGCCCGCGGTCCCCTGATCCGTACCACCCTGCTGCGGCTCGCGCCCGAGGAGCACATCCTCCTCCTCACCCAGCACCACATCGTCTCCGACGGCTGGTCCATGGGCGTGTTCGTGCGCGAGCTGGCTACCCTCTACCGGGCCTTCTGCCGGGGAGAGGCCTCCCCCCTCGTCCCGCTGGCGCTTCAGTACGCCGACTTCGCGCGCTGGCAACGCGGCTGGCTGCGCGGCGAGGCCCTCGCGGTCCAGCTCGGCCACTGGAAGGAGCGGATGACGGGAGCCCCGGCCGTGCTTGCGCTCCCTGCCGACCGGCCGCGCCCGTCGGTCCAGACCTTCCGCGGCGCCGACCGCACCCTGGCGCTCGACGCCGGGCTGGCGCGTGGGCTGGAGGAGCTCTCGCGGCGCCAGGGGGTCAGCCTGTTCATGACCCTGCTCGCAGTCTTCCAGGTCCTCCTCTCCCGCTACACCGGGCAGGAGGACGTGGTGGTCGGCACCCCGATCGCCAACCGCAACCGCATCGAGATCGAGCCGCTCGCCGGCTTCTTCGTCAATACCCTGGTCCTGCGGGTGGACCTCTCCGGCAACCCGGCCCTGCCCGAGCTGCTGCGCCGGGTCCGCGACGCCAGCCTCGACGCCTACGCCCACCAGGACGTCCCTTTCGAGAAACTGGTCGAGGAGCTGAAGCCGGAGCGCGACCTGTCGCACACGCCGCTGTTCCAGGTCCTCTTCGCCCTGCACAACGCTCCGTCCATGGAGCTGGAGCTGCCCGGACTCAGCCTCTCCCACCTGGAGCCGGAGGGGAAGACCGCCAAGTTCGACCTCGCCTTCCACGTGCAGCCCGCCAAGGGAGGGGGGCTGTCGGCCATGGCCCGCTTCAACCGCGACCTGTTCGACGGCACCACCCTGGACCGCCTGTTGCGCCACTTCCGCAACCTGCTTGAGTCAGCCGTACAGGGGCCCGACTCGAAGCTCGCGGACCTGGCGATGCTTGGCGAGACCGAGCGCTGGCAGATGCTCGCGGAGTGGAACGACACGGCCGCCGCTTTCCCGGACGGGATGACCCTGCACGAGCTGTTTGAGGCGCAGGCGCGGCTCGCTCCGGAGGCTCCGGCCCTGGAGGTCTACGGCGCGACGATGAGCTACGGCGAGCTCGACCGGCGGGCAGAGATCCTGGCCCGCCGCCTGGCCGCGCTGGGCGCCGGCCCGGGGCACCGGATAGGCATCCACCTCGACCGCTCGGCCGACATGGCGGTCGCGGTCCTCGGCGTGCTCAAGTCGGGCGCGGCCTACGTGCCGCTGGAGATCTCCTGGCCCCGCGAGCGCCTGCGCTGGATCCTCCTGGCCCAGGGGATCGACCTCGTGGCGACCCATGACGACCGGCGGCCGGCGCTCGCCGAGGCCGGGCTGCCTGCCGAAGGCGCCGTCTGCCTGGAGGAGAGCGGGCCGCTGGCTCCGATGGCGATCGTCGCCCGCCGGGCCGGGCCGGACGACCTCGCCTACATCATCTTCACCTCGGGCTCGACCGGCACCCCCAAGGGGGTCATGGTCCGCCACCGGCCCGCGGTCAACCTGATCCACTGGGTGAACACGGCCTTCGGCGTCGGGCCCTCGGACCGGCTGCTCTTCGTCACCGCCCTGTCCTTCGACCTCTCGGTCTATGACCTGCTCGGCACCCTGGCGGCGGGCGGAACGGTGCGCATCGCGTCGCGGGCCGAGATCCGCGACCCGCAGCGCCTGGTCCGCATCCTGACCGGCGAGGGGATCACCTTCTGGGACTCGGCCCCGGCGGCGCTGCAGCAGCTCGTGCCGTTCTTCCCGCCTCCCGGGACGGGAGCGGCCGCGCTGCGGCGGGTCGTCCTCTCGGGCGACTGGATCCCGGTCACCCTGCCCGACCGCGTCCGCGAATCGTTCTCCGAAGCCCGGGTGATCAGCCTGGGCGGGGCGACCGAGGCCACGGTCTGGTCCAACGTCTACCCGGTCGGGGAGGTCGACCCGGCCTGGAGGAGCATCCCGTACGGCCGGCCGATCGCCAACGCGCGCTACCACGTGCTCGACGCGAGGCTGGGCCCGTGCCCCATCGGTGTCCCGGGCGACCTCTACATCGGAGCCGGCTGCCTGTCGGACGGCTACGCCAAGGCGCCGGACCTCACCGCGGACCGCTACGTCCCCGATCCCTGGGGGACCGGGGAGCGCCTCTACCGCACGGGCGACCGGGCGCGCCATTGGGCGGACGGCACGCTGGAGTTCCTGGGCCGGCTGGACACGCAGGTCAAGGTGAGGGGGTACCGCATCGAGCTGGAAGAGATCGAGTCGGTCGTGGCCTCCCACCCGGACGTGCGCGAGGCCGTGGCCATGGTCCGCCAGGACATTCCTGGGGATCAGCGCCTGGTCGCCTACGTCATCCCCGAGAGGGAGACCGCCTCGGCGGCTCTGCGCGCCTGGGCCCTGGCGCGTCTGCCGGACTACATGGTGCCGGCCGCGTTCGTATCCATGAAGAGCTGGCCGCTCTCTCCCACCGGCAAGCTCGACCGCAAGGCGCTGCCGCCGCCGTTCGCGCCGCGGGAGGAGGCCGCCGTCTCCGCGGCCGTGGCGTCGCCCCGCACCGAGATGGAGCGCGTGGTGGCCGCGGTCTGGCGCGAGGTCATCGGCGTCGAGTCGGTGAGGGTGGACGACAACTTCTTCGACCTCGGCGGCCACTCGCTGCTGCTCGCCCGCGTCCAGGCCCGGCTGAGCGAGATCCTCGGCCGCGACCTGCCCATGGTCGACCTCTTCCGTTACCCGACCGTGGCGTCGCTGGCCAGGGCCCTGGCCGGGGAGAGGGCGGAGGTCCAGGCGGTCCAGGAGGCCTCCCGGCCCCGGCCCGCGGTTCTCGACCGGATCGCGGTCGTGGGCATGGCCGGCCGCTTCCCCGGCGCCCGCGACCTCGGCGAGCTGTGGCGCAACCTGCGCGGCGGCGTGGAGTCCATCCGCTTCTTCACCGAGGAGGAGCTGTTCGCGGCGGGCGTCCACCCGACCCTGCTCGCCGATCCCGCCTACGTGAAGGCGCGCGGCGTGCTGGAGGGGACCGACCTGTTCGACGCCGGGCTCTTCGAGTGCACCCCACGCGAGGCCCAGATCCTCGACCCGCAGCAGCGGCTCTTCCTGGAGTGCGCCTGGGAGGCCCTGGACCACGCGGGCTACGGCGGCGAGCGCTGGCGCGGCGAGGTCGGCGTGTTCGCCGGCGCGAGCGAGAACACCTACGTCCACCAGCTCCTGGCCCATCCCACCCTGAGCGCGGCCGTGGGGCGCTACGCGATCTCCCTGGCCAACAACCCCGACTACCTGGCCACCCGGGCCGCCTACAAGCTGAACCTGCGGGGTCCGGGCTTGAGCGTTCAGACCGCCTGCTCCACCTCCCTGGTGGCCGTCCACCTGGCCTGCCGCGCCCTGCTGCACGGGGAGTGCGACCTGGCCCTGGCGGGGGGCGTGTCGGTGCGGGTGCCGGAGCAGGCCGGCTACCTCCATGAAGAGGGAGGCATCGCCTCGCCGGACGGCCATACCCGAGCCTTCGACGCCCGCGCGGCCGGGACCGTGCGCAGCAGCGGCGTGGGCGCGGTGGTGCTCAAGCGCCTGGAGGACGCCCTGGCGGCGGGCGACACCATCCACGCGGTGATCCTCGGCTCGGCGATCAACAACGACGGCTCGCTCAAGGTGGGCTTCACCGCCCCCGGGGTGGACGGCCAAGCGCGGGTGGTGCGCGCGGCGCAACTCGCCGCCGAGGTCGAGCCGGAGTCGATCAGCTACATCGAGGCCCACGGCACCGGCACCCCTGTTGGAGACCCGATCGAGGTCGCAGCCCTGAACCGGGTCTTCCGGGAAAGCACGGACCGCAGAGGCTTCTGTGCGATCGGCTCGGTCAAGACCAACATCGGCCACCTCGGAGCGGCGGCCGGCGTCGCAGGCGTCATCAAAACCGCGCTGGCGCTCGAACGGCGCACGATCCCGCCGTCGCTCTTCTTCGAGGAGCCCAACCCGCAGATCGATTTCGCAAACAGCCCGTTCTACGTCAACACCGGGTTGAGCGAGTGGAAGAGCAACGGCGCGCCGCGCCGGGCGGGCGTGAGCGCCTTCGGCATGGGCGGCACCAACGCCCACGTCATCCTCGAGGAGGCTCCCGAGGTCGATCCATCCGACCCGGCGAGGCCCTGGC
>JANOCF010000950.1:0-7827 GCA_031412055.1 Holophagales bacterium
GCCAGGTCGGCGACTACTACGAGTTCGGCGTCTTCCGCGGCTACAGCTTCCTCAGCGCTCAGCAGGCCTGCGACGACCTGGGTCTCATCGAGACCCGCTTCTGGGGCTTCGACTCCTTCCAGGGGCTGCCGCCGGTGGAGGGTGTGGACAAGGCTGAAGGCGAGTTTTTCGAGGGGCAGTTCGCCTGCGGCAAGGACGACGTCATCGCCAACCTGAGCCGCCACGGCATGGACTGGTCGCGCGCCGAGCTGATCAAAGGCTTCTTCAGCGATTCTCTCACCCCCGACCTCAAGCGCCGGCTGCACCTGCGCCCGGCTTCCGTGGTCGTCCTCGACTGTGACCTGTACTCCTCGACCCAGGAGGCGCTCGCCTGGATGGCCGACCTGCTTGCGCCGGATGCCGTTCTGCTCTTCGACGACTGGCACTCCTTCGGCGGCGCGCCGGACCGTGGCCAGCCGCTGGCTTTCCGGGAGTTCCTCGGCCAGCACCCCGAGATGCGCGCCGAAGAGGGTTGGGAGTTCGCCCACAACGGGAAGACCTTCCTCCTCTCCCGGGCCTCTTGAGAGCGCGGTTCTAGGGCAGGCGGAGAAGCGGCCGGATGATCTCGTGCCGGTGCAGCGCTTCGGTGATCTCGATGAGGCCGACCAGCCAGAGGAACCAGAGCACGTCCCAGATCGCTTTCCGGAACCGCCTCGTGTCGAGGATATAGGACTCCGGCTCCCGGAAGAGGCGAAGGTTGGGAAAGAAGCGGGGAGTCCGCGCGCAGTACTCGTCGAAGGCGGCGCCGAACAGCGACCTCAGTTTCGTCTCCTCTTTCTTGATGACCTGCGGATAGAGCAGAGCGAACAGCAGCAGAGCGGCGAGCGGAATCGTAAAGGTTTCCGTGGCGAAGCCGACCCCGACGAAGCCGATGAGCGAGAAGAAATAGAGCGGGTTCCTGGTGATCGAATAGGGGCCATCGGCCACGAGCGCCTTGTTCTTGTACCCGTTGATGTACACCGCGCACCAGAGTCTCCCCGCAGTCGCGATGCTGACGAGCAACAGGCCGATCAGGAAGAGGAAATCGGAGACGAGGCTCGGTTCCTGCGCGCTCTCGGTGAAGATCACGAGCAGCAGGAACACGAGGGCAAAGAATCGGGAGATGAGAATTCGATGTAGAGCGAAAGGATGCTGAGAGCCCATGGAGATCCTCAAGGAATTCCAGAGATTCTCAACGCCCTGAAAATCGGCTCAGGACTCCTAAGCTCCTCTGGGGACAATGAGTTCCAGAGAGTACCGCCCGGATGGAGGGGAGTCAAGCGGCCGGTTGGATCATGGTTTCTGGTATCGAGCACGCCTAGAGAGGGTGCCAGAGGAACCCCTTCCCGGCGCTCCTTGAGCACGGCGGCGCAGCCCTGGCCCATCCCGAGCTGCCAGCGGAAGAAGGCCAGCTCGTCCACGACCATCCGGAGCTGCATGTCCACGGGCGCGCCCATGCCGTGCCCCGCGTCGCGCTCGACCTGGAGGAGGATCGGCTCCCGTTCCGGATCGCTCGCGGTCGAGGCCTGGAGCAGCGCGGTCATCTTGCGGGCGTGGAGCGCGTGCACCCGCTCGTCCCGCTCGCCCGCGGTCATGAGCACGGCCGGGTACTTCGTCCCCTTCTTCACGTTGTGGTACGGCGAGTAGCGGCGGAGGTACGCGAACTGCTTGGGATCGGCGCTCGATCCGTACTCGCTCACCCAGTTGCGGGCGCGCAGGAAGTGGTGGAAGCGGAGCATGTCGAGCAGCGGCACGGCGGCGATCGCGGCGGAGAAGAGCTCCGGCCGCTGGGTGAGCACGGCGCCGGTGAGCAGGCCGCCGTTGGAGCGGCCGACGATGCCGAGGCGCTCGGGACGTGTGTAGCCGTTGGCGATCAGCCACTCGGCGGCGGCGATGAAGTCGTCGAAGACGTTCTGCTTCCTCTCGAAGATCCCGGCCTGGTGCCAGGCCTCGCCGTACTCGCCGCCGCCGCGCAGGTTCGGGATGGCGAGCACGCCGCCCTCTTCCAGCCAGGGGAGGCGGGCGCCGTCGAAGTAGGGGGTGATCGACACGGTGAAGCCGCCGTAGCCTTCAAGGATCGTCGGGTTGCAGCCGTCGAGCTTGAGCCCCTTTTTGTGGACGAGGAACATGCTGATCCGGGTGCCGTCCCTGGAGGGGTACCAGACCTGGGTGATCTCCAGGGTCGAGGTGTCGAAGGGGAGGTCCGGCTTCCACCAGACGGTCTTCTCGCGGCTCTTGAGGTCCACGCGCCCGAGGTCCACGCGATAGACGATCTGCGGCTGGTTGAAGCTGCTGTAGGCGAGCCAGGCCACCGGGTTCCCGGGGGCGGCGGAGAGCTCGGCCGAGCCGACGCCCGGCAGCGGCAGGGTGCCGCGGGACCGTCCGTCCAGCTCGAAGAGCTCGATGCGCGTGCTGGCGTCCTGCAGGTAGTTGACGGCGAGGAGGTCGCCCGCCTGGATGACCGAGATGAGCGCGGCCTTGCGCTCGGGGATCAGCTCCTTCCAGCGCTCCGGCGAGGGGTCTTTCAGGTCCACGGCCACGACCCGCCGGTTGGGGGCGCCGAGGGTGGTGCTCATGTAGAGGGTTTCGCCCACGATGGGGTCGATGTCGCGGTAGACGTCGGGCAGCCCGGCCTGGGCGTCCTTGCCCACGAGGATGGGACGGTGCTCGGCCTTGCCGGTCTCCAGCCAGCGCCGGAAGTCCACGACCCAGAGATCGTTGGAGCTGCCGCCCGTCCACTGGCCCAGGAGGAGCCAGCGCCCGTTCTCGCTGAGGTGGCCGAAGGGACCCCAGGTGGCGGCGGCCGGACCCTCCTTCGGCTGCTCCAGGATCACCCGGTCCTGCGCCGGATCGGTCCCCACCTTGTGGAAGCGGATGCGCCTGGAGTACGGATCCTTCAGGTCTTCCAGGTTGTTGTAGATGAAGCCGGAGGAGTCGGGCAGCCAGTCCACCTCGCGCACCCTGTTGTGGATCTCGTCGGGCAGCCATCTGCCGGTCATCGCCTCCACGAGATGGAGGGTGGCGTTCTCGTCCCCGGCCCGGAAGAGGCCCGCGGCCACCAGGGAGCCGTCGGGGCTCGGCTCGAACCAGGCGAGGGTGGTCAGGCCGCTGGGGTCGCGGCGGTTGGGGTCGACGAGGGTGCGGACCGTGCCCACGCCGTCCTGGAACATGAGCACGGGCTGGCTCTGCTCGGGCGTCTGCTGGGTGTGGAACAGCCGCCGTCCCCGCGGTCCCCGCGCGGTGGGCAGACCGCGCCAGGTCCTCTGGAAGGTCAGCGCGCGGACGCGCGCCTCCAGCTCCTTGCGGCCCGGCAGATTGTCCAGGATGGAGCGGCTGTAGGCGTTCTGGGCGTCGGTCCAGGCGCCGACCCGGGTATCTCTCCCTTCGAGGCTCCCTTCGAGCCAGCGGTAGGGGTCCACGATCTCGACGCCGTGGAGGACCTCGCGATGGGGAACAACCTCCGTGGAAGGCGGGGCGGCGGCAATCCCCAGCAGGGCGGCGGCAGTGAGCAGCGATCGACGCATGCGGAGTCTCCTTTTCCGGACTGACACAGCCTACGCGAGTTGGCCGTAGAAGTTGCGGGGGGAGTTGACGGAGGCGTCCCCGTTGCCATACCTTCAGGATGATCCAATCTGATTGAGAGGTGCGGGATGGGCCACGGAAAGTGGTCAGACGATCGTCTCCTCGACAGCCTGCGCGGCCAGGGCGATCCCCAGGCCGACCGGGCCGTCCGCGAGTTGATGGCGGGCCGCGAGGTCCGCGCCGTCAACGAGATCTTCCAGACGCTGCGGGCCGACGGCGACCCTCTTCCGGACGATGCCCCCGCGCCGTTCCTGGAGTTCGTCGCCGCCACCGGGAAGCTCCCCTCGTGGATCGACGCGGAGCGCCTGGATCGCGGCGGCCACGTGTTTTTCAAGCACGCGCTCTCGGCCGCGGTGGTGATGCTGGCGTCGAGCCTGCCGCGCGGCTACGCGGCGCCCTGTCTCTGCATGATCCTGTCGATCTCGCGGGATCTCCAGAAGCATCCCTACCTGCGCCTGCTGGGCGTGGTGCAGCTCCTGGTCAACGTGGCGAGCCCGGGCTCGTTCAAGCACGGCGGCCGGGCGGTGGTGACCGCGCAGAAGCTCCGCCTGCTGCACGCGGGCGTGCGCACGCTGGTGCCCCGCTTCCGTCCCGGGTACAACGAGAAGCACGGCGTGCCCGTGAACCACGAGGACATGCTCGCCACGATCATGGGGTTCTCATACCTGGTGATCGACGGCATCCGCCGGATGGGGCTGAAGCTGAGCGACGGCGAGGCCGAGGACTATTACTACCTCTGGCGGGTCTACGCGCAGATGATGGGCATCCATCCCGAGGGCAGCCCGGAGGACGGCAGCTACATCCCGGCGGACGTGGCCGAGGCGGGCGAGTTCTACACGGCGTACGTCCGGCGCCAGGACACCGGCCCGGCGGAGAACCCGTACGGGGTCGTCCTGACCCGCGACAACCTGGACATGATGAAGGCGCTCGTGCCGAAGCCGCTGCGCCTTCTGGGCTTCGGCTACGCGCCGTCGATCGCCATGACCGAGCTGATGACGCCGGAGGAGCTGGCACGGGTCGGCGTCCGTCCGGCGACCGGCCACAAGGCGGTCAAGCTCCTGTTCGACATGGGGCTGCGGCTGGCGCAGATGGGGGAGGCGCTGCCGTTCTCGTCCCGCCTTGCCGCCCTGATGTTCCAGCACATGATCGACGTCAGCCGCAAGGGCGAGGTGACGTTCACCATCCCGGTCACGCTGAGCGGACTGCGCGGCTCCAGCCTGGTCTGACGAAAGAGAGGAAGAGACGATGGATTGGAGCCGGCTGGTCAATCTGCAGGAGTACACGCCCCTCGAGCTGACGCTGTTCGGCGTCGGCTGCTACATGTGGGTCGTGGTGTACGTGATGTACATCCGCGGCATCTTCAAGAACAAGTTCATCGAGGCGCCGATCTTTGCCGCGTGCGGCAACATCGGCTGGGAGTTCACCTGGAGCTTCCTGGAGAAGACGGACATGGGACCGCTGCTCCAGTGGTGCTACCAGATCTGGTTCTTCTTCGACCTGGTGATCTTCTACGGCGTGGTCCGCTACGGCTGGAAACAGGTGAAGACGAAGGCGTTCCATCCGTTCCTGCGGCCGCTCCTCGTGGTCATCGCGATCTTCCACGGCTTCGCCTTCTACTACATGGCGCAGTCGGGGCTCGATACGTCGATCGGCGCCAACTCGGCATTCCTCCTGAACTTCACCCTGTCCGTGCTCTACGTCTTCGTGCTGTTCCAGCAGCGGGACCTGGGGAACCTGGTGCACGTATCGCTGTGGATCGCCTGGCTCAAGATGATCGGTACGGGCACGAACACGGTCTTCATGAACATCCACGCGGCGTACGCGGACAACCACTTCCTGCACTTCCTGAGCATCGCCACGACGACGGTGGACTGCGTCTACATCTACCTGCTGTGGCGGATGAAGCGTCAGGCCGATGTTGCGGACAGCAGCGCCTTGGCGTCGAGCGCGTCGGGCGTGTCGAGCCCCTCGCTCAGCCGCGCGTAGACGGCGGACAGGATCTCGCGCGCCTCGCCGCCGACGCCGCCGGGGAAGAGGCGGGCCAGGCTGGTGGCGGCCCGCAGCTCCAGCGCCGGAGCCCGCAGGTGCGCGGCGATCTCCAGGGCGCGGCGGATCTCGGCTTCGGCCTGGTCCGGAAGCTCGGCCACGGAGAGCAGCTCGCCGCGCAGGCGGTGGATCTCGGGCTCCCAGAAGCGCTCCGGCCCGCCCTCGGCCAGCTCCTGGGCCTCCTTGAGCAGGACGCCGCACTCGGCGAGGCGCCCGCGGCGCAGGCAGGCCGCTGCCAGCTCGGCGAGGTAGAAGCTGACGAACACCTGGAAGCCGGAGGCGCGGTAGGCCTCGATGCTCCGTCTCAGGTGATCGATCGCTTCGTCGGAGGGCTCGCTGGCCACCCGCGCCAATCCGAGCAGCACGTTCGCGTCCCTCACCTGGAACAGACCGTACTTCTCCGCGAGGGCGAGCATCTCCTCGGCGTGCCCGCGGACGGCGGCGGCGTCCCGGCGGAAGCAGTGGACGAAGCCCGCGATGAGCAGCACCGTGGTCAGGGTGAAGGGGTGCGGGTCCTCGCGCGCCCAGGCCACGGCGTCGCGGGCGCGGTCCCGCGCCTGGTCGGCGAGGCCCAGCATCCACAGGCTCCGGCCCTGGTAGGCGGTCACGACCTTGCGGTCGTCGAAGCCGAACGAGGTGCGCAGGATCTCGCCCAGGTCGGGCGTGTCGACCGACAGCCCGGCCCGGAAGTGGCGCAGCGCCGCGTGGAAGTCGCCGGTCACGTCGAAGGTCGCGCCGAGGCCGTAGTGGCTGCGGAAGAGGTCGGGGGCGCTCTGGCGGGCCTCGGCCAGCTCCAGGAGCTGGTGGCCGCGGGTCAGCGCCGGCTCGTTGCGCGCCTGCACGCAGTAGAAGGTGAACAGGCCCCAGAGCAGGTCGAACCGCGGCGCGTGCTGCCGCTCGCACAGCTCGATACCGCGCGCGTAGGCCTGCTCGACCTCGGGGGCCACAAAGCCGCGGGTGGCGATGAGCGCGGGAATGCGGGAGATCTGGAGCTGGAGCTCCCGCTCGTCGCGAGCCTGGCTCGGCGGCAGGCCCGGCACCAGCTCCAGCGCCTTATCAAGCTGCTGGACCGCCTCCTGGTTGGCCGAGCGAGCCATGGCCTGCCGGGCCGCCTTGAGCCAGGCGTCGATGGCGGGCTCGGCGGCGCCCGCCTCGGTCAGGTGATGGGCAAGAAGCTCGGGCTGCGACTCAGCCAGGTCGGCGAAGCGGCTCTCCAGGGCGTCGGCAATACGGCGGTGGATCTGCTGCCGCTCCCGCTTGAGCAGGGAGTCGTAGGCCGCGTCGCGGATCAGGGCGTGCCGGAAGAGGTACTGCAGCCGAGCCCCGGTTCCCCGCCGCTGGAGAAGCTCGGCGCGGACGAGCGCCCGCAGCTCCCGCTGCAGCGTGCTTTCGTCGAAGGGCGAGACGGCCGCGAGCAGCTCCAAGGAGAACGAGCGGCCGAGGACTGAGGCGAGCTGGGCGACCTCCTTGGCCGTGCCCAGGCGGTCGAGCCGCGCGGCGAGCGAGTCGCGCAGGGTCGTGGGGATCTCCGACGACTCGCGGGTCGAGCCCGACTCCAGGACGCTCTTGGTCAGCTCCTCCACGAACAGCGGCACGCCGTCGGTCCGCGCCACGATCTGGCGCCGGATCGATTCAGGCAGGGCCTGGCTGCCGGGCACGACGTCGATCAGTCTCTCCACCTCGCTGTCGGCCAGCGGGACGAGGTTGAGCTGGGTGAGATGAGGACGCGGCCCCCAGAGCGAGTCCATGGCCTGCAGCCGCACGGTAAGCACGAGGCAGAGGGGCGCCTCCACGGCCTGATCCAGCAGCAGGTCGAGGAGCTGCAAGGTCGAAGGGTCCAGCCAGTGGAGGTCCTCGACCACCCAGACCAGCGGCCGGATCTCGGCCATGTTGAGCGCCAGCGCCGCGAGCAGCTCGAGGGTCCTGCCGCGCTGACGGTCGGGAGGGAGGGGAGACGGCGGGTAGCGATCCTCCAGCGACAGCCCAAGGAGCGACGCGAAGAGCGGCACGGCCTCGTCCAGCGGCAGGCGGCAGGGGCGCAGCAGCTCTTCCAGGCGGCCGATCGGAGTGGCGTTGGCGCCGGTTCCAGTCGTTCCGGTCTGGAGCATCCGGTACAGCATCTCGATGACCGGCTGCAGGGGTGAGTTCCGGGCGTAGGGCGAGCCCTGGCACAGCAGCCAG
>JANOCF010000951.1:0-6106 GCA_031412055.1 Holophagales bacterium
GAGGTCGCCACCCCCTTGCCTCCCCGGAAGCCGAGCCAGACCGGGTAGCAGTGCCCGAGCATGGCCGCCACCGCCGCCGCGCCCACCAGGACGGGCGGAGCGCCGATCCGGCGGGCGATCAGCACGGCCACGATCCCCTTGGCGAGATCCAGGAGAAGCGCGATCACGCCCGCCTTCTTGCCCGCCGCCCGCATGGCGTTTGTGGCGCCGACGTTGCCGCTGCCCACGCTGCGCACGTCCTTGCGCGCGACCAGCTTGACGATCAGGTAGCTGAACGGGATCGAGCCGATCAGGTAGGCCACTACGACGATCCCGAAGCCAAAGCCGAAACCGAAGCCGGGATTCATACCTCCTCCCCGTCCATGGGGAAGCCCTCGACCACGCTGTAGCGGGCGCCCTTCGGGCTCAGCTTGCTCGCCATGAGGACGCCGCGGTCCACCGTGAACGGCGGACCGATCTCGCCGGGGAAGGCGGTGATGAACTTCTCGGCCGCGTCCCGTGGCCAGTTCGGATCGCAGCGCGCGAGGGTGACGTGCGGCCGGAAGGGACGATCCTCGGGCTCGAATCCGACCGCCTCGACGGCAGCGGCCACGGCATCGGCCTGCACGGCCGCGAGCTCCTCCGGAGCCTCCATGCCCACCCACGCGACCCGCGCCGGACGCTTGGGCGGGAAGGTGCCGCCCCCGGACAGCCGCGCGGCGACGGGAGGATGCTTCGCGAACGCCTCCCGCAGCTTCCCGGACAGGACCGGCACCCGGTCTTCCGGAGTCTCGCCCAGGAAGAGAAGGGTCAGGTGGATCATGTCCGGATCGGCCCAGCGCGCCCGCGGGAGCCGGTCCCGCAAGCCGGCCATGCGGCGGGCGACCTCCCGCCGCACGGGCTCGGGGATCTCGATGGCCACGAAGAGCCTCACGCGGTGGCGGTCTCCAGGAGCATGCGCAGGAGCATGCGCCGGATCAGGTCCAGGGCGAGCTGCGCGGACTGCGCGCGCACGCTGTCGCGGCCGCCCGGGAAGCGGACCTTGCGGTGCTCCACGCCGTCCGGTCCCGCGACCGCGATATGGACCGTGCCGACCGGCTTGGCCTCGCTGCCGCCGCCGGGTCCGGCCACGCCGGTGATGCCCGCGCCGTAGTCGCTGCCGTAGATCCGGCGCACGCTCTCGGCCATGGTCCGGGCGACGGGCTCGGACACGGCGCCGTGCTCGTTCAGCATCTCCGCGGGGACGCCCAGGACCTGCGTCTTGAGCTCGTTGGTGTAGGTGACGGCGCCGCCCAGGAAGTAGTCGCTACTGCCCGCGGCGCGGGTGAGCCGCTCGGCCAGGAGCCCGCCCGTGCACGACTCGGCGACGGTGAGGGTGGCGCCGGCCTTGCGCAGCAGCTCGCCGACGACGCCTTCCAGGGTGTCCTCTTCGCGGTAGCAGAAGACCGCGTCTCCGGCCAGCTCGCGCAGGCGGATGGTCATGGCTTCCAACTGGCGGCGGCGCTCGGGCTCGGGTCCCTCGGCGGTGGCCCGCAGCCGGATCTCGCCGGGGCTGGCGAGGATGGTGATCCATTCGCGCCCGAACTCGTCGTAGATGGGCAGGATCCGCTCCTCGACCACCGACTCGGGAAGGCACGCGAGCTTGAGAGTCGCCGTCTCCCGGCCGAACCCGCCGGCGCGCTCGGCCAGCCAGGGGATCAGGTGGGACTCGATCATCCCTTCCAACTCGGTGGGGACGCCGGGAAACAGGAAGAGGGTCGAGCCCTGCTCCTCGATCACCATGCCGGGAGCGGTGCCCCGCCGGTTGGGGATCAGCACGGCCCCTTCGATCGCCTCGGCCTGCTTGCGGTTGACGGACGGCATCTCCCGGCCGTATTCGCGGAAGCGGCGCTCGATGCCGGCGAGCACGCCCTTGTCGAAGCGGAGCCCGCGGCCCAGGGCCTCGGCCACGGCCTCGCGGGTGACGTCGTCCGCCGTGGGGCCGAGGCCGCCGGTCACCAGAACGAGGTCGTAGAGCGAGAGCAGCGTGTGGATCTCGTTGGAGATGTCGTCCACCGAGTCGCCCACGACACTCTTGTGCCGAAGCTCGACGCCATGGCGATCCAGGATGCCGGTGAGCCGGAGGGAGTTGGTGTCCAGCCGGTCGGTCCCGAGCAGCTCCGATCCGATGGCGAGAATGGCGGCCTTCATGGCCGGGGATGATACCTCAGGGGCTGAGGATGAGCGCAGGAGCCGCTCCCTCGTCCTCGACCGTGAAGCACTCCTCGAACAGCCCGGCGAGGTGATCGTTCTCCCTACGGAGGTAGAGCCGGCCCAGCTCCTCCCCTTCCCTCACCTCGTCGCCGAGGCGGGCCCGGAGGTACAGGGAGACCCCGAAGTCGATCGCCGCGTCCGGCCGGGCGCGTCCGCCTCCGGCCTCGATGAGCAGCAGGCCGATCTGGCGGGTGTCGACTCCGGCGAGACGGCCGGACCTGCGGGCGCGGAGCGGGCGCTCTACGGGCGCGAGATCCAGGCGGGGAGCGCGCAGCCAGGACGCGTCCGCTCCCTGAAGCTCCGCCCACTGCTCGAAGCGCTCCCGCGCGCGGCCCGAGCCGATGGCGTCCTCCAACTCCTCGCGGCCGATGGGACGCCCGGCCTGGCGGGCCATCTCTTCGGCGAGGACATAGGTCACTTCCATAAGGTCGTCCGGACCCTGCCCGGCAAGGCACTCCAGCGCCTCCTTGACCTCGGCGGTGTTGCCGGACCAGCGGCCGAGGGGCTGGCTCATGTCGGTCAGCAGGGCGGAGGCCCGGGTGCCGAGCGCGCGGGAGGTCTCCACCAGGCTGCGCGCCAGCTCCCGCGCCTCTTCGACCTCCTGCATGAACGCGCCGTTGCCCATCTTGACGTCGAACACCACGGCCGCGGCGCCCAGGGCCAGCTTCTTGGAAAGGATGCTGGCGGTGATCAGGGGCAGGGAATCGATGGTGGCCGTTGCATCCCGGAGGGCATAGAAACGCCGGTCGGCGGGCGCGATCCCGGAGGTGGCCGCGCCCACGGCGGCACCGCAGCGCTCGAGGAGCTCGAGGCAGCGGCGGCGGTCGAGCGCGAGGTCGATGCCCGGGATGCTCTCCAGCTTGTCGATGGTGCCGCCGGTGTGGCCGAGGCTGCGGCCGGCGAGCATGGCCACGGGCAGGCCGCAGCTCGCCAGCAGGAACGGGAGGACGAGGGAGGTCTTGTCGCCGACGCCCCCGGTGGAGTGCTTGTCGGAGAGCGTGGGGACCTCGCGGGAGAGGTGCCACTGGTCGCCGGACTCCAGCATGGCCAGGGTCAGGGCCCGGGTCTCCTCGACATCCAGGCCGCGGATGGCCGCCGCCATGAGGAAGGCGGCGAGCTGGCCCTCGCTCCAGGAGCCGTCCGTAGCGCCGCGGACGACTTCGCTGATCTCATCTTCCGCGAGCCGCATCCCGGCGCGCTTGCGCTCCAGGATGCGGTACGGAAGGATCAAGCGGTTCTCGATATCAGCGGAAGAAGAGAGATCAGAGGCCGGGCATGCCGCTCATGCCCGGGGGCATGCTCATGCCGGGCGGGAGTCCGCCGGTGGCCTGCGAGGGATCGAGCGCGCTGATCTTCTGGCGGGCGTCCCCGGCGAAGGGGGACTGCGGGAACTCGTCGAGGATGCGCTGGTAGCTCTGGACCGCGTCCGTGGTCTTGCCGAGCTGCGCCTGGGTGATGGCCAGCTCGTGCAGGATGATGTCCTGCGGCAGCGGCGGCTCGGCCTGCTCCAGCATGGCCGTCAGCGTCTGGGCGACCTCTTCGCCCTTGCCCTGGCTGCGGTCGAGCTGCAGGAGGTTGACGCGGGCCTGTCCGGCCAGCAGGTGGTCGCCGTGGCTGCCGATGAAGTCGTTCCACAGCTCGCGTGCCTGGTCCGGCTGGTTCTCGGACAGGGCGATCTGGGCCAGGTAGACGGAGGCGACGGAGCCGGCGTCCGTGGACCCGTAATCGTCGCGCAGCTCCTGGAACAGGGTCTTGGCCCTGGCCTGCCGGGCCGCGGTGTCGGCGAACGTCGGGGCCTCCGGATCGTCCGGCTTGGCGGCCGTGGGGTCGATGGGGGCCTGGTAGATCTCGATGGCCTTGGAGAGGGCCGCGTTGGCCTGCTCGGCGCGATGGCCGCGGTACATCGAGAAAGCCCCGAAGAGCGCCACCAGGGCGAGAATTCCCCCGATCGCGAGGAGAATCGGCTTCACATGGCTCCCCGCGTATTCCACGCCCCGCTCCATGGCGTCGGAAAGATCGTCGCGCTTCATATCCCTGCGGGTCGGACGTTGATTCATCGAACTACTCCCGAGATGGATTCCTGTCTAAAGGGAACAGGGCCGAATAAATAAAGGCTGGTGCGGCTAGGAGGACTCGAACCCCCGACCAAGAGTTTAGGAAACTCCTGCTCTGTCCACCTGAGCTATAGCCGCAGGCGGCTGGATTATACAGCAGGGGCGCGGAATGCCACGCCCCCGCGAATTCAATACTGAATGAGCGACTCCACCTTGTAGCCCTTGAGCTTCTCCCGGCCGGGGAGGAACGTCAGCTCGACGATGAAGCCCATGCCGGCCACGATGCCGCCCAGCGACTCGACCAGCTTCGCGGCGGCCAGGGCCGTGCCCCCGGTGGCCACCAGGTCGTCGATGATCAGGACGTGCTCCCCTTCCTTGACCGCGTCCTTGTGCATCTCCACCGCGTCCGTGCCGTACTCAAGGTCGTAGGACTGGCGGATCGTCTCGTACGGCAGCTTGCCCGGCTTGCGCACCGGCACGAACCCGGCGTTCAGGTTGTAGGCCACGCCGGGCGCGAACATGAAGCCCCGCGACTCGATGCCCACGACCTTCTGGATGTGCCTGTCGGTGAACATCCAGGAGAACCGGTCGACGGTCATGCGCAGCGCCCGCGGGTTCTGCAGCAGCGTGGTGATGTCGTAGAACAGGATCCCGGGCTTCGGAAACTCGGGAACCTCGCGAATGTACTGCTTGAGATCGTCCATTCTCTCCTCCGGAAGCCCGCGCGGCGGGCTAGCGATCGATGTCAAAACGGTCCCAGTCCGGGAGACCGGGTATCGGCTCTTCTTCCAGGCCGGCGGTCCGGCCGCCTTCGCTCAGCGGTCCGCCTTCCACCCGTGCCGGCCGAGCAGGGGCACGAAGGAGACCTCCTCGCCCTCGCGCCTCTGGATCTCCCCCTTGGCCGACTTCTGGTAGATCACCAGGCGCTGCGACTGCATCTGCCCTTCGGGGATCACCAGGATCCCTCCCGCCGCGAGCTGATCGAGCAGCGGGGTCGGCACCGCGGGGGCGCCGGCGGTCACCAGGATGCGGTCGTACGGCGCCCACTCGCTCCAGCCCACGGTGCCGTCGAAGATCTGGACCTTGACGTTGTCGAGCCCGAGCTGCCGCATGCGCGGGATGGCCTGCTGGGCCAGCTCGGGGACCCGCTCCAGGCTGTAGACCCGGCGCGCGAGCTGCGCGAGGACCGCCGTCTGGTAGCCCGAGCCCGTGCCGATCTCCAGCACCGAGCTCTCCGGCCTGACCTCCAGCAGCTCGGTCATCCGCGCCACGATGTAGGGCTGCGAGATGGTCTGCGCGGAGCCGATGGGAAGGGCATGGTCCCCGTACGACTGCGTGCGCAGATGGTCCTTCACGAAGACGTGGCGCGGCACCTTCCGCAACGCCGCCAGCACCCGCTCGTCCTTGATGCCGCGGGCGGCGATGTGGTCGCGGACCATCCGCTCGCGTTGGACCGCGTACGGGTCGTTCATCTCACTCGGAAGGGCCGGACGGGGACGCCGCCGGCGGAGGCGGAGGTGCGATCTTCTCCATCTCCTCCCGCAGATGGCCGAAGCTCTCCAGGCCGGGGTAGTACGTCAGGTCCAGGTGGAGCGGCGTCACCGAGATCCGGCCCGTGGAGACCGCCTCGAAGTCCGTGCCGCTGGCGACTTCCCACTGGGGCGTGCCGGCGATCCAGAAGTACTTGCGGCCGCGCGGGTCGAGCTTCTCGATCACGCTCTGCTTGTAGACCCGGCGGCCGAGCTTGGTGAAGCTCACGCCCTGCACCACGCCCGCCGGGACATTGACGTTGAGCAGCAGGTCGCGGGGCAGCTCCTGCT
>JANOCF010000952.1:0-7462 GCA_031412055.1 Holophagales bacterium
GGTCTGGGTGGCGGGCTGCTCCACCGGCGAGGAGGCCTACTCCCTGGCCATCCTGCTGCGCGAGCACGCCTCGACAATGGAGGAGCCCCCGCACGTCCAGATCTTCGCCACCGACCTCGACGCGCAGGCGCTGGAGACTGCCCGCCAGGCCTGGTACTCGGAGCGCATCGCCGAGCAGATCCCGCCCGAGAGGCTGGAGAGGTTCTTCGTCAAGCACGGCAACATGTACCAGGTCTCCAAGGAGATCCGGGAGATGTGCCTGTTCTCGACCCACAACCTCATCACCGATCCGCCGTTCTCCCGGCTCGACCTGATCTCCTGCCGCAACGTGCTGATCTACATGGAGAACGACCTTCAGCGGAAGCTGATCCCGCTGTGCCACTACGCCCTGCGCTCCGGCGGCTTCCTCTTCCTCGGACCGTCCGAGAACGTGATCTCCTACCCCGAGCTGTTCCGCGCCGTGGACAAGCGGCTCCGGATCTTCCAGGCCAAGGACGTGATCCTCCGGCCGCCGGTGAGCTTTCCCCTGGCGGAGCGCAGCCGGTACACGGCGCAGCGGCACCTTCTCCACCTGGGGGAAGAGACGAGCCGGCCGTCCCGGAGCGATCGCCAGGAGGCTCCAAGTCTGCAGAGCGTGTCCCAGGTCTTCGAGCGCATTCTGCTCGACCATTACTCGCCGGCCTGCGTGCTCGTCAACGAGCGCGGCGACATCGTCTACTTCTCACCGCGCACGGGCCGCTACCTGGAGCCTCCGGCCGGAGCGCCCACCCTCAACGTTCTCGACATGGCGCGGCCCGGGCTGCGGCTCGATCTGCGCACGGCCCTGCACAAGGCGGTCACGAGCCGCGCTCCCGTGGTGCACGAGGGAGTAGCGTTCGAGATCGATGGCCAGGGGCAGCGGACCGACCTCTCGGTGCGTCCCATGTTCGAGATGGGGGAGGACCAGAGCCTCTTCATGGTCGTGTTCCAGGAGACCGTGTTCCAGGAGACGGCCGGCCGGCCGGAGGACGGCGGAACCGGTACCCCCTTCCCGTTCGGGGACGCGGAGGCGGCCGCGGCCACCATCCAGCGCCTCGAATCGGAGCTGCGCAGCACCAAGGAGCATCTCCAGGCCACCCTCGAGGAGCTGGAGAGCTCCAACGAGGAGCTGGTCTCCTCCAACGAGGAGCTGCTCTCGATCAACGAGGAGCTGCAGTCGACCAACGAGGAGCTCCAGACCTCCAAGGAGGAGCTGCAGTCGGTCAACGAGGAGCTGGAGACCATCAACACCGAGCTCAAGAAGAAAGTCGAGGAGCTCGACCGCGCCCACAGCGACCTCCTCAACCTCTTCCAGAGCACCCAGATCGCTACGATCTTCGTCGGCCGCGACCTGCGCATCCAGCGGTTCACCCCGGCCGCCACCGACGTCTTCCGCCTGATCGAAACCGATGCCGGGCGCCTGATCGAGGACATCGCCCCGCGCTTCGCGGGCGACGGCGACCTGATCCAGGACATTCAGCACGTCCTGCGCACCCTGTCGGTGAGAGAGAGGCAGGTCCGTCTCTTCGAAGAGAACGCCTGGTACGTCCTCCGTATCCTGCCGTACCGCACGGTGGAGAACGTCATCGACGGCGTGGTCATCACGTTTGTCGACGTGACGGAGATCAAGCGGGCGGAGCAGCACCAGGCCCGCCTCGCCGCCATCGTCGAGTCCTCCCAGGACGCCATCCTCAGCAAGAGGCTGGACGGGACCATCGTGAGCTGGAACACCGGCGCGCAGCGGATGTACGGTTACAGCCCACAGGAGGCGATCGGCAGGCCCATTCATTTCCTGGCCCCGCCGGACCGGCTCGGCGAGCTGGGGCCGATCCTGGAGCGGCTGAGCCGCGGCGAGCGCATCGGGTCCTTCGAGACCGTACGCGTGCGCAAGGATGGTACCCGCCTGAACGTGATGCTCACCGTCTCGCCGGTTCTTGACGGCGACGGCCAGATCGTCGAGGCCTCGGCCATCGCCCACGACATCACGCATCAGAAGCGGACGGAGGCGGCCCTCCAGGAGGCGGCCCGCCGCAAGGACGAGTTCCTGGCCATGCTCGGCCACGAGCTGCGCAACCCTCTGGCCCCGATCCGCAACTGCCTGCGCGTTCTCGAACAGGGGAACGCCACTCCCGAACAGCTCGGCAAGGCGCGGGAGACGATCGAGCGCCAGGTCACCCACATGACCCGGCTGGTCGACGATCTGCTGGACGTCTCGCGCATCTCGCGCGGCAAGATCCTGCTCCGGAAGTCGCGGCTCGAGCTCGGCGGGCTGGTGCGCTCCACCGTCGGCGACTACCGCGGCGAGATCGCCGGCGCCGGCCTGGAGCTGGAGCAGGAGATCGCCGACCGGCCTCTGTGGGTGACTGGAGACGCGACCCGGCTGTCGCAGGCGATCGGCAACCTACTGCACAACGCGGTCAAGTTCACCGACCGCGGAGGACGGATCCACATCGCCGTGCGGCCGGAGGACGGACAGGTGGCCGTCGTGGTCCGGGACACCGGAGCCGGCATGAGCCGCGAGACGCTGGACCGCCTGTTCGAGCCGTTCAGCCAGGGCGACGCGAGCATCGACCGCAGCCGTGGCGGCCTGGGGTTGGGGCTGGCCCTGGTCAAGCGGCTCGTGGAACTGCACGGCGGCACGGTCGCGGCGCGCAGCGAGGGCACCGGACGCGGCTCGGAGATCGAGATCCGCCTCACCCTGGAGGAGCAGCGGGAGCCGGTCCCCGAGCCCGAGCCCGCGGCGGCGGACCACATCTCCAGGCGCTCCCGGCGGTGCCTGATCATCGAGGACAATCCCGACGCGGCCGAGAGCATGGGGCTCCTCCTGGAGCTGTCGGGCCACCAGGTGGCGATCGCCCACGACGGCCGGTCCGGGCTGGAGACGGCGCGCCGCTTCAGGCCCGAGGTCGTGCTCTGCGACATCGGGCTCCCGGGAGGCATGGACGGCTATGAAGTTGCCCGTCAGATGCGACATGATCCCGCTCTCCAACGCGCGAGCCTGATCGCGCTGACCGGTTACGGCCAGGAAGAGGACCAGCGGCTCGCCCGCGAGGCCGGCTTCGACGTGCATCTGACCAAGCCGGCCGACCCGGACACCCTGAGCCGCCTTCTGGCGGAGCTGCCGAAGGAGAACGAAAGGAACGCATGAATCGTTGGTACCTAAGACGGATCGCGGCCGCTTTCGCCCTGGCATCCCTGCTCGGGAGCCCGGCGCGGGCGCAGGAGGAGACCGCCGCCGCGGACCTGAAGAACCTCAGCATCGAGGAGCTGATGCAGATCGACGTGACCTCGGTGTCGCGGCGGAGCGAGCGCCTGAACCAGGCTGCGGCGGCGATCACCGTCGTCACGGCTGAGGACATCCGACGCTCGGGCGTGACGAGCCTCCCCGAGGCCATCCGGCTGATCAACTCCGTCCACGTCGCGCGCCAGACCCAGGGTACCTGGGCGGTCAGCGCCCGCGGTTTCAACCTCACGACCGCCAACAAGATGCTGGTGCTCATCGACGGACGCAGCGTCTATACACCCCTGTTCTCGGGCGTGTTCTGGGACGTGCAGGACACGCTGCTGGAGGACGTCGAGCGCATCGAGGTCATCCGCGGCCCCGGCGCCACCCTGTGGGGCGCCAACGCGGTCAACGGAGTGATCAACATCATCACCCGGTCGGCCGCCGACACCCAGGGCGGCTTGGCGACCGCAGCCGCGGGCAACGAGGAGAGCTCCGGCGCCGCGCGCTACGGCGGAACCCTGGCTCTCGGCGACGGCGGCCACTACCGGGTCTACGGCAAGGTCTTCGACCGCGACGCGCTCGTCCTGGTGAGCGGCGCCGATTCCAGGGACGACATGCGGATGGGGCAGGGCGGCTTCCGCGCCGACTGGAAGACCTCTGTGATCGATGCCTTCACGGTCCAGGGCGACGCTTATTCCGGGCAGATCGGCGCGACCACCCGCGACGACACCAACGTCGGCGGCGGCAACCTGGCCGGGCGCTGGACGCGCACCCGTTCCCCGCGCTCCGGCCTGGAGCTGCAGGTCTACTGGGACCGCACGCACCGCTATATCCCTGACGTCTTCGAGGAGCACCTGGACATCCTTGACCTCGACTTCCAGCACCGGCTCCCGGCCGGCGAGCGCCACGATGTGATGTGGGGCTTCGGCTACCGCTGGCATCACGACCGGGTCGACAACAGTGCCGCCGTGGCCTTCCTGCCAGGGGACCGGGACTTCGACCTGTTCAGCGCCTTCGTCCAGGACGAGATCTCCTTCCTGGACGACCGGCTGGACGTGACCGCGGGCACCAAGCTGGAGCATAACGACTCCACCGGCCTGGAGGTCCAGCCGAGTCTCCGCGCGGCCTGGAAGCCGAACGACCGGCGCACGCTGTGGGGCGCGGTGTCGCGCGCCGTGCGCTCTCCGACCCGGATCGACGAGGACGCGGTCTTCTACGCCCCCAACGGCAGCCCGATCCTCCTGGGGAGCCGCGACTTCGAGTCCGAGGACCTGATCGCCTGGGAGCTGGGCTACCGCATCCAGGTGACTCCGGAGCTGCTGATGGACCTCGCCACCTTCTACAACGTCTACGACCAACTCCGCAGCCAGGAGCCGCCGCCGGGAGGCGGGTTACCCCGGGTCTTCGCCAACCGGGTGGAAGGAGAGACCTACGGCGCCGAGCTGAGGTTCAACGCGCAGCCCGTGCAGGGCTGGCGCCTGCAGCTCGCCTACGCCCACCTGGAGAAGGACCTCGAGGCCGAGCCGGGCAGCCGCGATCCGTTCGGCGGCCTGACCGAAGGCAACGATCCGGAGGGTCGCGCCTCGCTGCGCTCGCTCCTGGATCTGCCCTTCGGCCTGGAGGTCGACACCTGGCTGCGCTACGTCGGCGAGCTGCCGTCGCCGCTCGTCGACGACTACGTAGAGCTCGACCTCCACCTCGGGTGGCAGGCGCGGGAGAACCTCGGCTTCTCACTGGTCGGGCAGAACCTCCTGCACGAGAGCCACGCCGAGTTCGGCCCCGCCGGCCCGTTCCGGGAAGAGATCGAGCGCAGCTTCTACGGGAAGGTCACATGGCGCTTCTGAGGCGCATGACTCTGGCCGTCCTGGCCCTGCTCCTGCTGGCCGCACCAACGGTCCGAGCCCAGGAGGCCTACCGCGAGTACGACGTCAAGGCGGCGTTTCTCTACAACTTCGTCAAGTTCGTGGAGTGGCCGCCGGCCGCCTTCCGCGACGACAGGAGCCCGATCGAGATCTGCGTCCATGGCACGGACCCCTTCGGCCAGAGCCTGGACGATGTGGTGAAGGGGGAGACCGTAGGGGCGCGCGGCCTGTCTATCCGGCGGCCGGCGAGCTTCGAGGGCTGCCACGTCCTCTTCGTCTGCGCCTCGGAGCGGGAGAGGATGTCCGAGGTGCTCGCCGCGGTCGGCGGCCGGCCGGTCCTGACCGTGGCGGACTCCGACGGGTTCCTGCGCGCGGGCGGCATGATCAACTTCGTGCTGGACGAGGGCAGGGTCCGCTTCCGGATCAATCAGGCCGCGGCCGAGCGCGTCCGCCTGACGATCAGCTCCAAGCTGCTGCGGCTGGCTACGGGCTCGCGATGAGCCCGCTGCGCAACGTCCCGATCCGGCGGAAGCTGGTGCTGATCCTCATGCTGACGACCGGCGGAGCCCTGCTCCTCGCGGGCACCGTCCTGCTGGTGCTGGACTACTTCCGGTTTCGCGACGAGATGGTGACCGACCTGCACGCCCTGGCCGAGATCATCGCCCAGAACAGCACCGCGGCCCTCAGCTTCGACGACGCGCGCGCGGCGCAGGATACGCTCTCGGCGCTGCAGGCCAAGCCGGAGGTGCTCGGCGCCGCGCTCTACAACGCCGAGGATCAGGTTCTGACCCGCTGGATCCGGCCGGGGGCGAAAGCGGATCTCCCGGACCACCCCGGGCCGGACGGAAACGTGTTCCGGGGCGGCTCGCTTATCCTGGTGGAGCCCGTGGAGTTCGACGGGAGGATCGGCACCGTCTACCTGGAGAGCAGCCTGCGGAGGATGTGGGACCGGCTCCGCGTGCGGGCCGTCACCGTCGCGGCGGTGTTCCTGGCCACCGGCCTGGCTGCCCTGGCCGCCTCCTCGGCGCTCCAGGCCGTGATCTCCAAGCCGATCCTGAACCTGGCCGCGATCGCCCAGGCGGTCTCCTACAGGAGCGACTACGGCCTGCGCGCCGAGAAACGCGGCAACGACGAGCTGGGCCTCCTGGTCGAGGCTTTCAACCGGATGCTCTCCCAGATCGAGGAGCGCGACACGGCCCTGCTCACCGCCAAGGAGGACCTGGAGCTGCGGGTCGTGGAGCGCACCGGCGAGCTGCGGGAGGAGCTGACCGAGCGCCGGCGCGCCGAGCGCGAGCTGGAGGTCGCCAACACCGAGCTGCAGCAGAGCAACCGGGATCTCGACGACTTCGCCTACATCGCCTCCCACGACCTCAAGGAGCCGCTGCGGGGCATCCACAACTACTCCATGTTCCTGCTGGAGGACTACGGCGACAAGCTCGACGCCGACGGCAAGGCCAAGCTGGAGACCCTGATGCGCCTCACCCGGCGCATGGAGGTCCTGATCGACTCTCTGCTCCAGTTCTCCCGCCTGGGACGGGTCGACCTGGCCATGGACGAGGTGGATCTGAACCACATCCTGGCCGAGGTGCTGGACTCCCTCGACATCAACCTCAAGGCCGAAGGGGTCGATGTCCGCGTCCCCCGGCCGCTGCCCACCGTCCTCTGTGACCGGGTGCGCGTCGGGGAGATCTTCCACAACCTGATCGTCAATGCCGTCAAGTACAACGACAACGAGCGTAAGCTCGTCGAGATCGGCTACGAGGATCCCGGGACCCCCGAGGCACCGGAGCCGCCGATTTTCTACGTGAAGGACAACGGCATCGGCATTCCGGAGAAGCACTTCGACTCGATCTTCCGGATCTTCAAGCGCCTGCACGGCCGCGAGAAGTTCGGCGGCGGCACCGGCGCCGGGCTCACCATCGTCAAGAAGATCATCGAGCGCCACAATGGCAGAATCTGGGTGGAGTCCACTCCGGGCGAAGGCACGGCCTTCTACTTTACCCTGGCAAAAGGAGACAGCCTTGCCGCATAGCAGCACACCCAGTCAGCCGATCCTGCTGGTCGAGGACAGCCCGGAGGACTTCGAGGCCACTCAGCGGGCGTTCCGGAAGTCCGGCCTGAAGAACAGCATCGTCCGCTGCGAGGACGGGGAGGAGGCCCTGGACTACCTGTACCGGCGCGGCAAGTACGCCGACCCCGAGACGTCGCCGCGGCCCGGGGTCATCCTGCTCGACCTGAACCTCCCGGGCACGGACGGCCGCCAGGTCCTGTCCGAGATCAAGTCGGTCGAGAGCCTGAAGGATATCCCGGTGGTGGTCCTGACCACCTCCAGCGACGAGCGCGACATCTCCGCCTG
>JANOCF010000953.1:0-2421 GCA_031412055.1 Holophagales bacterium
TGGCGCCGACGTCAGTCCGCTCCTGTTTCTTGTCGCACCCGGCGTTGGGGTGACGACCGTGCGGGTCACTTCCCGGATATTCGGGTTGGGATTCGGATCCAGAGTGAGCGACGGCGTGTAGGTCCAGGTGCCAACGGTCACACCTGAGTGATTCTTAAGAGTTCTTTTGTACACGCCCGTCGAGAAGTTACGCCATGGCGCCTTTTCCTCACCCTCCGCCGGAAAGCCATAGCCTCCGTAGCTCCACTCGACTCGTCCCAACAAGGGTGTTGTGACTGCCTTGAGAACTCCGGGCAATCGGCCATTCACCGACTTGTCCAAATGGTAATCCGAAGTCGGCATCGACCAGCTTGTTAAGCCGTCAGGCAGCGTGACCGACGTCAGCAGCGGCACGGTTACATTCGGCATCGACGAATCGTTGTGCGGGTTGGCCCGAGGCAGGGTTAGCGAAGAATAACCGAAGGTGTACGTCGCCGTCGCACCGTTGAACGCGCTCAAGACCACACTGCTGACGAACCGATCGTAAGGGAAGCTCACAGCGACCAGGTTTACCGTCTGAGTACGACCGTGCTGATCCTGGACCTTCCAGGCGGTCAAGTTTCCGGCTTGGTCCTGCGTGTACGTGACGTTCGCGAAGTTGCCGAAGCGGTCAGCCATGCGCGTCAGGCGCCATTTGACACCCGACTTGGTGAAGGTCTGGACAAGCCCGTCGGGAAACTCCACCGCCCACTGATTCACAGCCGGCGAACGCAGACGCAGGTAGCTGCCGTCCCGGGTGTAGAGCACGGTGGACGACACCGCTTCTCCCTCGTGCAGGGTGTCGTAGAAAAAATGCTCGGCCCCATCCGCTCCCACGTAGTGCAAACCACCCAGGTCGTTTTCCGGGTCGTTCCCATCCAGCAACTCGCCCAAAGACAGCCGCCAGCCCATACCGGCGTTGGAACGCCGGTTCGGCAGGGCATGGGTATAGCCGGCGTTAACCTGGTAGTCCCAGACATTGCTGTTGTAGACCAGCGTCAAGCCGTAGGAGAGACCGCCGCCCACCGGGTAGGAGCCGCCGATGGGTATCGTCAGGACCAGGTTGCCGTTGAACAGGTTGACGGTGTCGAAGACGCCGACGTGGAAGGCCTTCTCGGCCTGGAAACCCCGCTCCTGGGTCGGAAAGGTGTCGGCCTGGAGCCCGCCGGGGACCAGGAGCGCCAGGATCAGGGCAACGCGCCGGTTCATCGGCCACTCCCGACCTGGAAGCGCAGGTACTCCATGCGGTTGGGGTCGATGACGAGCAGGAGGTCGCTGGGAGAGAATCGCTCCGGTGGAGGCGGAGTCGACGGGTCGATCCCTTCCAGGCTGGCCAGGGCGGCCCGCAGGGTGCCGTCGGGCTCGCCGTCCTCGTCTGAGGCACCGCCGTCGCCGGCACGCAGCCGCCAGGCTCCCACACCGGGCCGCACCAGGACCAGGTAGACGAAGCTGCTCTGCAGGTCCAGGCGGTTGAGCGCCGCCGGGATCGCCTTGCCCCGCACGTCCCCTTCCAGGAGAGGGAAGCCCTCGGGCGCGGCCACCGCAGCCTCGCCGGTCTCCAGGTCCACCGCGAACCAGATGGAGCGCAGCGGCACCTCCTGCCCCAGATCCAGCCGGACCACGCCGTCGCCGTCCTCGTCCGCCTTCTGCTCGATGCGCGGCACGATCGTCGCGGACTGCCGCGAGATCTCCCGGGCGACGCTGAACCAGACGAGCCTCCCCTTCGGAGTGACTCCGCGGGCAAGGACGGCGCCGGCTTCGAACGACAGTTCGGGCGGTGTGGCCGGCGATGCCGGCGATGCCGACAAGGGTGCGGCCAGCAGCAGAAGACAGACCAGGTGCAAAGTTCTCATCCACGCTCCTCAAGAAGGTTGTGCAGTATACGAAGAAGGCTCCTGCTTCGTCGCACGGGTGGAGGTGCCTCGGAAAGGTTGTCCCGGACAGACCGGCGGCATCACCAGAGTCCAATACAGCAAGGGGCGTGCGGCCGCACGCCCCCCTTCCTGATTCCGGCCGGCCCTGCCTGCTACCACTGCTGCTACTCGGTACCCGAGGCGGTCGCCTCCGGCTCGGCCAGCTCCACGGGCGGCCGGGCCGGCTCTACGGGCTGGGGACGGCCCCGGAAGGGCTGAATCCCGTACGCCACCAGCTCCTCGCTCCGGTTGCCGTAATGCTGCCGGATTCCGGTACGCAGGAAGTTGGCGAGCTTCTGGCCCTGGTCGAGCACGGTCTGGAGACGCTTGGTGACTACCTGCTTGGCGGACGTGTGAGCCGACTGTGTAGCCGAAAGCTCTTGCGCCTCGTCCAGCAGGAGTTGGAGGAGTTGCCGGTGGGCTTCCAGGTGTGGAAGGGCCTCACTGGCGGCCATGGTAGCCGCCAGATGAGCCCAATGCGTCAACGCTG
>JANOCF010000954.1:0-3692 GCA_031412055.1 Holophagales bacterium
CGACGAAAGACCTCGATCCCTTCGGCCGGCGAGATCCCGGTGCGCGCGGCGGGCTCCTCCGGGTCCGCCAGGTTTTCCACCGCCGGCAGGCGCAGCCTCTCCGCGCTGTCGTTGATCCTCTTCTTGTGGTAGCTCCGGATCTCGACCAGGACGTTGCCGCTCTCGTCCAGGAGATCGACGTCGAAAGACATCGTCTCGCCGCGGCCCTGCTCGGGGTTGGAGAGCCGGGCGTGGCTGTAGATCCGGCGCGGGAGCGGGGCGAAGAGCCGGAGGCTCCCGTACGAGAAGGGGAGATAGCCGAGAGTCCCTTCGCCGAGGTAGCCCTCGCCGATGCTCGCGGCCCGGTCGAGCAGCGCGGGGTGCAAGGCGCAGCTCGCGAGGTCTCCGGCGAAGGCCTCCGGCAGTTCCAGGGCGGCGAGCACCTCGCCATCCCCAACATGGACCTTGGTCACGTTCTGCCAGCGCGGTCCGAAGTCCTCGCTGTTCTCGTCCCGGGCCGCCGCCACAACCTCCCGCACGGCGCACCGCCGGCGGATCTCGGCCAGGTCGCGGCGCTCCGGCTCTCCGGGCGCGAGCGGCTCGATCCGGCCGAAGACGTGCTTCTGCAGGTCTCCGGAGCCGCTCCCGGGCCGGCTGGTCACCTGGAACTCGAGCCTGCCGCCGGTCTCCTCGAGTACGAGCCTTGCCTCGCGGGATTCATCCTCGCGCACGCGCAGCGGCGTCAGGAAGAAGACGTCGAGGATTTCGATCCGATCGAGCCCGCGGTGGACCGCCGCGGCCCGGGCCATTTCCAGGTAGGTGGTGCCGGGGACCACGGGGATGCCCACGATCCGGTGCTCGTTGAGCACCCAGCGGCTACGGGCGCTGAGCTCAACCAGGTAGATCTCCCGCCCCGGTTCGACCCGGCGGCGGTCGAGCAGCGGATGGGCCACCGGGTCGCCATCCTCCACGGCCGGCCGGTTCCGGCTGTCGCCCCCCCGAGCCGCCTCGGCCATCATCCCGACCTCGTCCCAGCCGCACCAGTTGATCGAGACGGTCCGGGGGAGCCCTGCGGCCCGGGCCGCGTGCGCAAAGGAATCCAGGAAGGCATTGGCTGCCGTGTAGTCGATCCCACCTGCGGGTCCGAAGATGGCGCTGCGCGACGAGCAGAGGAGGAAAAAATCGAGATCCTGCTCCCCGGCGTGCCCGGCGAGCAGGGAGGCCAGCACCCGCGTCCCCTCCAGCTTCGGCGCAAGAGTGCGAATCGCGGCGTCGGTGGTCTTGAGCTGCGCCAGCCCACCCGGGGAAACTCCAGCGGCGTGGATGACTCCGTTCAACGGCCCGAACCGGCGGCGGGCCTCCTCAAGCAACCGGCACATTCCCTCCATGTCGGTTACGTCGACGGCCGCCGCCAGGACCTCAGCTCCCATTGCCTCCAGCTTCTCCACCTGGCTCTCCCGGGCAGAGAGCGGAGAGCGGCCGGTGAGGACGAGCTTCGCGGCGCAGGTCCGCGCCAGGTGCCCCGCCAGGGTCAAGCCCATGCCGCCGAACCCGCCGGTGATCAGGTAGACCCCTCCCTGGCGCAGCCCGGCCCCCTCCGCCGGGCGCTCCAGGCGGACCGCCTCGAAGGTCTGGACCCAGCGGTGGCCACCGCGGACGGCCACCGTCGTCTCCGGCTCGTGGGCGAGCAGTTCTGCGAGCAACGGCTCGACCGCGTCCGGACTGTCCAGGTCGACGCTCCGGCAGCGCAGGTTCGGGTACTCTTTGGGGAGGACCCTGCAGGGCCCGAGCAGCACCGCCTTCTCCGGCGAATGCAGGTCGCAGCCCACGACCTCCTGCATGCCGGTGGAAACCACATCTATGCGGAGCGGCGGCTCATCGTCGCTGGCTCCCACGGCCTGGGCCAGGAACAGGAGACTGAGGAAGCCCCGCTCCAAGGCGCCATTCGCATCGACGCACCCCAGATGGACGATGCGGTGGGGCATCCCGCCGGACCGGCGAAGGCCGTCGACCAGCTCCCGGTAGTCCTCGGAACGACCACTGATCCCGGTGCGGACCACCTCCTGTCCGATCTCCTCCAGCCGGGAGGAGATCGCCTCGCCGAGTCCGGCCTCGTCCAGGAAGACCAGCCAGCGCCGTCCCGGCTCGAGAGGCTCGCGGCGCAGCAGCGCGGGCGGCGTGGTCCGCCGCCAGGAGGGCACCCAGAACCAGTCGGCCGGATCCTTCTTCCACTCGCCCCGCGACGCGAGCGGGACACCGCCGTCCGCCCCGAGCCAGTAGCGCCGGCGCTCGAACGGATAGGTGGGCAGCACCACGCGCCGCCGCCGCTCACTGCCGTGGAACGCGCTCCAGTCGACCGGTGTGCCGGACAGCCAGAGCCGCCCCAGCGTCGTCAGCAGGGCCGCAGGCTCGGGCTCCTCCTGGTGCCCGTGCCGGAGCGACGCGAGAACCAGATGGTCCACCTTCCAGGCCGGGTGCTGCCGTACGAACGCGCTCAGCGTGCGCCCGGGGCCGACCTCCAGGAGGACGCCCTCGCCTTGACGCATCAGCTCCTCCAAGCCGTCGCCGAAGCGGACGGTGGAGCGCAGGTGACGCACCCAGTAGCCGGGATCGATCGCCTCCTCCGGCCGGATCCAGCGCCCGGTCACATTCGAAACGAACGGGATCGCGGGCGGCTTCAGCTCGACGCGGGCAAGCTCCGCGGCAAAGAGCGCCAGGACCGGCTCGACCAGCCCGGAGTGAAAGGCCCGGGAGGTGCGCAGGCGACGGCACGCCACCCCTTCAGCCGAGAGCTCCCTGTCCAGTCTCTCGACCGCCTCTACCGGGCCCGAGACCACGCACAGCGACGGCCGGTTGACCGCGGCCAGGGAGAGGCTCTCCCCGAGGCGGCGGCGAAGCTCTTCCTCCGGGAGCTGCACCGACAGCATCGCGCCCTCGGGGAGCGACTGCATCAGGCGCCCGCGCACGGCCACCAGCCGCAGAGCGTCCTCCAGGGAGAAGACCCCAGAGAGGCAGGCAGCCACGTACTCGCCCAGGCTGTGCCCGATCATCGACTGGGGAGAGATCCCCCACGATATCCACAGGCTCGCCAAGGCGAATTCGACGACGAACAGCGCCGGCTGCGTGAGGAAGGTCTCGTCGAGACGCGACGCCTCCTCGGGCGCGAACAGCTCCTGCCGCAGGTCGAGCTCGAACCAGGGCGCGAGCGTTTCGCAGCACCGGTCGACCTCGCGCCGGAAGACCTCCTCGGTCTCGTAGAGCTCCGCCCCCATGCGCGGGCGCTGGGTCCCCTGTCCCGGAAAAAGGAAGGTCACAGGCCGTTGCCGGGGCTCCTGCAGGCTGGTATGGACCCGCGCCGGATGAAGCGAGCCGAGCAGCTCGACCGCCTCCGCGTGGTCGCGGCAGACGACGGTGCGCCGGACTTCGAACGGACGGCGGCCCACACGTAGGGTGTAGGCGATATCAGAGATATTCTGGTCCGTCCGCTCCTCCAGGTGCCGGCGCAGGTTGTCTGTCGCCCCTTCCAGGGCATTTGCGGTCCGGGCCGACAGCACGAGGAGCTGCACGGGGCGCGAGGGACCGGACGGGCCGGACGGCGGGGCCTCCTCCAGCACGGCGTGCGCGTTGGTGCCGCCGATGCCGAAAGCGCTGACGCCGGCCCTTCGCGGCTGTCCGTTCTCCCGTGGCCATTCGGTCAGCGCGGCCGGGACGCG
>JANOCF010000955.1:0-2320 GCA_031412055.1 Holophagales bacterium
GAGAAGGAAGGGAAGATCACCCAGACGCTGTGGACCCCCGACAAGTCGCCGATGCAGATCGTCAAGGTCGAGTCGCCGTACCCGTACCTCAAGGTCTCCTTCCGCGAGGCCAAGCCGGAGGAGCGGAACAAGGCTGCCCAGGATCAGCAGCAGTGGGTGATCGATATGGTCCTCGCCAACGACGCGCCGGTCGGCCCCCTGACCGAGCCGGTGAAGGTCCACACCAACAGCACGAAGCAGAAGCTGGTCCAGATCCCGGTCTCCGGGTTCGTCCGGCCGGTGATCGCGGTCACTCCCGCGGTGGTGGACTTCGGCCCGATCGAGGTCAAGGAGGAGATGCGGAAGACGTTCAACGTCCGCAGCTTCGCCACCGAGCCGATCAAGGTGACGAGCATCGAGGACAACATCCAGGGCATCGACGCCTCGTTCGAGCCGCTTCAGGATGGCCGCGAGTACCAGATTCGGCTGACGCTCAAGCCCGAGCTCGCCAAGGGACCGTTCAACGGCAAGCTGGTGATCACCACGGACAGCCCCAAGGTCCCCCGGCTCGAGGTCGAGGTCAAGGGCACGAAGATCTAAGTTTTCGCGGGCAGATTGATCTAAAAGGACTCAAGGGACCTAAAGGTTAGGTCCCTTGGGTCCTTTTGTCCTTTTCCCTACGGCCGGCCCCACAGATCCTTCTCCGACTTCGGCTGCACCTGGCGGCGCTTGCCTCCCCGGGCCAGGACCTGCCGGACCTCTTCCATGGTGGGCGCGAGGACCGCGTTCTGGATCTCCGCCAGCTCTCCGATCCCTTTGAACGCCAGGTCCATCAGGGCGTCCATCTCCTGGCGGCGGAAGCTGCGCTTCTCGCCCGTGCCCTGGATCTCCACCAGCGAACCGTCTGCCGTGGCCACGACGTTCATGTCCACCTCGGCCACCTGGTCCTCCACGTACTCCAGGTCGAGGAGCGGCACCCTGCCGACGATGCCGACCGAGACAGCCGCGAGCTGCGCGGTGACCGGCCAGGCGGCGATGCCGTCTTCGAAGAGGAGGCGCGCCAGGGCGAGGTTGGCGGCCACGTAGGCGCCGGTGATGGCCGCGGTGCGGGTGCCGCCGTCGGCCTGGATCACGTCGCAGTCCAGGGTCAGGGTGCGGTCGGGCATGGCGGTCATGTCGATCACGGCGCGCAGGCTGCGGCCGATCAGGCGCTGGATCTCGGAGGTGCGGCCGGACGGTTTGCCCTGGTTGACCTCGCGGGAGTTGCGGGTGTGCGTGGAGCGCGGGAGCATCGAGTACTCGGCCGTGATCCAGCCCTGGCCCTTGTCCTTGAGAAAGGGCGGGACCCTCGACTCGATGCTGGCCGCCACCAGGATGCGGGTCTTGCCCACCTCGATCATGACCGAGCCTTCGGCGAAGTCGAGGACTCCGGCCTGGATGCGGACGGGGCGGAGGGCGTCGGCGGCGCGGCCGTCCGGACGGCGGGCGGCAGGGGTGGCGATCGTGGGGGTCTCGTTCATTCGCGCATTCTAGTGTTTTTCACTCATCCGGCGGGCGGCGGGCTCCGTAACCCCTTCGAGAAGAGGAGACGGGCGTCTCCACAGCTCGCAGAAGTTTCACCTTGGAAGGAGGATGAGAGTGAATAGGAAGAACTATCTTGTCATGCCAGTCCTGGCGGTTGCCCTGACGGCAGGCTTTGCGGCCTTCTCGGCCGTACCCGCCAACGCATCCAGCCACCGCGAGGCTCCCGGGATCACCGAGACGCCGAAGGTGGACAGTACCGATCTCTACACGTTCCGGAGCTATGAGGCCGGCCGGAGCGACTTCGTCACCCTGATCGCCAACTACTATCCGTTCCAGGATCCGTTCGGCGGCCCCAACTACTTCGCGCTCGATCCGGATGCCCGCTATCGCATCCACATCGACAACACCGGCGACGGAGTCGAGGACATCACGTTCCAGTTCCGGGTGGCGCAGCTCCTCCGGGACCTCAAGGTTCCGGTCGGCGGCCAGCAGGTCTCGGTGCCGCAGTACAACCTCGGCCAGATCACGGGCGGACCCGGTGCCCGCTCGGAGACTCTGAACATCCTCGAGAGCTACACCATCGCCGTGATCCGCGGTCCGGTTGCGAATCCCTCCAGCTTCGATTACGCCACGGGTCCGGGAGCGCTCGGCGCCCGCTTCGGCAAGCCGGCCGACAACGTCGGTCTGAAGTCGATCCCCGACTATGATGCCTATGCCTCCAACTTCGTCTGGGATTTCGAGATGCCTGGCTGCTCCACCAATGGCCGGGTGTTCGTCGGCCAGCGCAAGGAGCCGTTCGCCGTCAACGTCGGCGAAA
>JANOCF010000956.1:0-2110 GCA_031412055.1 Holophagales bacterium
CACATTACACTCGGCGCCAGCGAACGAGGCAGGTTCTCGTCGACCAGAAACGTCGGCACTCAGTCGATCGCCAGGACCTGTTCTTCGTTCAGCAGCCTCGTCGCATAGGAGAGAGCCGCCAGGACATCCTCCTGCTGCAACTCGTACTCCTCTGCGACCTCGCCGACGGACATGCCTCCGGCCAGCTTGCCCACGACGAGAGCTACGGGTACGCGGGTCCCTTGAATGACCGGCTTGCCGAAAGCCCTCTCCTGATCCACCGTGATCCTGGGCGCGATCTCTTTCATAAGCTCTCCGAGATCATTGTAGCCCTACACCCCGAAGTAGCGCGCGTCCGGGTGGTGGAAGACCAGCGCGGAGACGCTCGCCTCCGGGTCCATCATGTCGCCTTCCGTCAGGTGCACGCCGATCTCCTCGGGTCGCAGCGCCTTGAACAGCTCGCGCTGGAAGGCGAGGTCCGGACAGGCCGGGTAGCCGAAGCTGTAGCGCTTGCCTCGGTAGCGGGCCGCCAGCTTGTCCTCCAGCGTCAGCTCCGGCGCGTCGGGGAAGCCCCAGACCTGCCGGATGCACGCGTGCAGCCACTCGGCCGCGGCCTCCGCCGTCTCCAGGGCCAGGGCCGCGAAGGCGTGGCTCTTCAGGTACTCGCCCTGGTTCTTCCAGGCCTCCACCCGGTCGCGCACCCCGTCTCCCGCCGTGGTCACGAAGAGAGCGACATGGTCGCCCGGCAGGACGAAGTCCGCCAGGCAGAGGCCGCCGGCGCGGCTCTGGCGCGGAAAGTCCCACGCGGCGACCGGCTTCCCCGTGTCCGGACAGATCAGGGTCACCCGGTCTCCCTGGGTCTCCGCGGGGAAGAAGCGCCAGACCGCCCGCGCCCTCATCCCCCCATCCCGCGCCACGCCTTTCAGCTCCTCCACCACCGACTCCAGCTTGGCGAGCTTGGGGTCTCCCTCCTCGCGCAGCTTGCGCACCGAGCCCTTCAGGCCCAGGTGCTTGCCGTAGATCATCTGCGGGTTGAGATAGGACCAGACCTGATCAAGGTCGAGATCCCGGAAGTGCCGCTCCAGGTCCGGCGGCGCCAGCACGGGCAGGTCCTTCCTCACCTCGTGGATCGCGGGCGCGACGGCGCCCTCTCCAGGCTCCGACACGGCAACCGCATCCGCCCGGTCCGTCTCGATCAGCGCCGCGACCTCCTGCTCCAGCTCGGGCCGGGCGGCGCCGTCCATCAGGCGCTCGACCAGCTTCAGGCCGTGCATGGCGTCCTTGGCGTAGGTACAGATGCCGTTGTACGACTGGGCGATCTTGCGGTGCGTGAAGCGCCGGGTCAGAGCCGCGCCGCCCACCAGAAGCGGCGTGTCGATCCCGACCGCGGCCAGGTCTCCCGCCGTGATCACCATCTGCTGGGCGCTCTTGACCAGCAGGCCCGACAGGCCGATCACGTCCGGCTGATGCTCGCGCACCGCCTGGATAAGACGCTCCGAGGGCACCTTGATGCCCAGGTTCACCACCGTGAAGCCGTTGTTCGACAGCACGATGTCCACCAGGTTCTTGCCGATGTCGTGGACGTCCCCCTTGACCGTGGCCAGGAGGATCTTGCCGCGGGTGGAGGCGACGCCCTCGACCTTCTCCATGTGCGGCTCGAGGTACGACACCGCAGCCTTCATCACCTCGGCGCTCTGCAGCACCTCGGCCACGATGAGCTGGTTGTCGTTGAACAGCCGGCCGACCTCGCTCATGCCGGTCATCAGCGGACCGTTGACGATGTCGAGCGGCGCCGGCCAGCGCGGGTCGGACAGGGCCAGCTCCAGGTCCTGCTCCAGCCCCTCCTTGCTCCCCTCGACCACGGCGCGGGACAGGCGCTCGTTCAGCGGCAGGTCGGCGCGCGGCCTGGCCCCAGCCCCGCCCGCCCCGGAAGCGCGCCCGCGGAAGTAGGCCGTGAACTCCTCCACGGCGCGGTTGCCCGCCTCGATGTCCCCGACCGGGAGGAAGATCAAGGCTTCGGCCAGCTCGCGCTCTTCGGTCGGGATGTCGGCGTAGCGCGCCAGCTTCTCGGTGTTGACGATGGCCGCGTCGAGCCCCGCCCTCGTGCAGTGGAAGAGGAAGACCGAGTTCA
>JANOCF010000957.1:0-1647 GCA_031412055.1 Holophagales bacterium
GCGTTAGACTCTCCAGCCAATCGGTTCTACTTTGGCGAAGAGAGTTGACCTCCTCCCCTGACACCGTCGCCGTCAAGACCTACCTCCTCGATCTCCAGGACCGTCTCAGTACGGCCATCGAGGCCGAAGACGGCTCCGAGCGCTTCCGGGAGGAGACCTGGGAGCGGCCCGAGGGTGGCGGCGGGCGGTCGCGGGTGCTGTCCGACGGGAAAGTCTTCGAGCAGGCCGGGATCGGCTTCTCGCACGTCCACGGGCCGGGACTTCCGCCTTCAGCAACGACCCAGCGGCCCGAGCTGGCCGGCCGGAGCTTCGAGGCGCTGGGTGTGTCCCTGGTCTTCCACCCGCGCAACCCCTACGTTCCCACCACGCACATGAACGTGCGCTTCTTTGTCGCGGAGAAGCCCGGGCACGAGCCGGTCTGGTGGTTCGGCGGCGGGTTCGATCTCACTCCCTATTACGGATTCGAGGAGGACGCCGTCCACTGGCACACCGTGGCCCGGGAGGCGTGCGAGCCGTTCGGCCCTGACGTCTACCCGCGCTTCAAGCGCTGGTGCGACCAGTATTTCTTCCTCAAGCACCGCAACGAGCCTCGCGGGATCGGCGGCCTCTTCTTCGACGACCTGAGCGAGTGGGGGTTCGAGCGCTGCTTCGAGCTTCTGCGCAGCGTCGGAGACCACTTCCTGGCCGCTTACCTGCCCATCCTCCGGCGGCGCCGGGACATGTCCTATGGCGAGCGCGAGCGGGACTTCCAACTCTACCGGCGGGGCCGCTACGTGGAGTTCAACCTGGTCTGGGATCGCGGCACCCTGTTCGGGCTGCAGTCGGGAGGGCGGACGGAATCGATCCTCATGTCCCTGCCACCGCTCGTGCGCTGGCGCTACAACTGGAGCCCGGAGCCGGGCACGCCCGAGGCGCGCCTGTATGACGAGTTCCTGAAACCGCGCGACTGGGTCTCGCCAGCCTAGAAAAAAACCCAGGTCGCCAAGAGGAACACGGGAAGCAGGAACGGGACCACGTACCGGAGGATGTAGCCGAAGAACGAGGGCATCTCGACGCCCGACTCCTCGGCGATCGACTTCACCATGAAGTTGGGCGCGTTGCCGAGATAGGTGTTGGCCCCCATGAACACGGATCCGGTGGAGATCGCCATCAGGTACTCCGGGTGCGACGCGATGAGCTGCTGGATGGCCTCGCGCTCAGGGACGCCGGGGTGGAGGCGGCCCAGGGCCGTGGTGAGGAACGTCAGGTAGGTGGGCGCGTTGTCCAGGAAGGACGACAGCACTCCCGAGGCCCAGAAGAACTGCGGGGGCGTCTGAACCGCGCGGATCAGGCCGGCCATGGCGCCCTGCTCACCCGCCCGCAGCATGGCGAGCACGGGGATGATCGTGGCGAAGATGGCCGCGAAGAGGATGGCGACCTCCTGGATCGGTCCCCAGGTGTAGCCGTTCTTCTCATGGAGGCTCCGCTTCGTGCTGAACCACGAGCCCAGCAGCAGGAGGACCAGGACGGCGTCGCGCACCAGGTTCTGGAGTCCGGTATGCACCCCCAGGATGTCCACCTCGCCGGGATGCCAGATGCCCGAGACGATGACCGCCGCCAGCACTCCGGCCAGGAACAGGATGTTGTGGGCGCCTTCGATGCCCAGGC
>JANOCF010000958.1:0-2436 GCA_031412055.1 Holophagales bacterium
CTCCCCCGGGAAGGCGGCGCGCGAGGTCGCCCGTGGCGTACAGCCGCGCGCCGTCGCCCGAGGGGTCCGGTACGAACCGCTCGGCAGTCAGCTCCGGCCGGCCGAGATAGCCGCGCGCCACCTGCACGCCTCCGATGTGGAGCTCTCCCGCCACTCCCAGGGGCACCGGGTGGAGGTCGCGGTCGAGCAGATGGATCGCGGTGTTCGCCACCGGCCGGCCGATCGGCACGAGACCCTGGTGGCCCTCGGGAGCGCAGGGCCAGAAGGTGACATCGACCGCGGCCTCGGTGGGGCCGTACAGGTTGTGGAGCGGCGCCCGGAGCCGGCTGAAATACCGCTCCGCGAGCGCCGGAGAGAGGGCCTCGCCGCTCGCCATGACGCGCCGCAGGACCGCCAGGTGCTCGACCCCGGGCGTCTCCAGGAAGACCGCGAGCATCGAGGGGACGAAGTGGAGCGTGGTGATCCCCTGCTCGGCGATCGTGCGCACGAGGTACGCCCCGTCCTGGTGCCCGCCCGGCCGGGCCATAACCAAGCAGGCGCCGGTCGAGAGGGGCCAGAACAGCTCCCAGACCGAGACGTCGAAGCTGATCGGGGTCTTCTGCAGGACCCGATCGCCGGGGCCGAGACCGTACTGCGCCTGCATCCAGAGCAGGCGGTTGACGATCCCCGCGTGGGTGTTCATCACCCCCTTGGGGCGTCCGGTCGACCCCGAGGTGTAGATGACGTAGGCGAGGTTCTCGGGATGGACCGCGGGAGCTTCCATCGAGCCGGGATCGGCGCAGGCGGCGGGCGCGCCATCGAAGCCATCAAAGCCATCGAAGAGAACCGCGTTCACCCGGGCGGCCCCGAGGTCGGGCAGGGCGGAGAGCGTCGCCGGCTGGGCGAGGAGCACCGGCACGGCCGAGTCCGCGAGCATGTAGGCCAGCCGCTCCCGGGGGTAGGAGGGCTCGAACGGCACGTAAGCCCCGCCCGCTGTGAGGACGCCGAGGAGCCCGACCATCAGGTCGAGCGACCGTTCGAGGCAGATCCCCACCCGCACCTCGGGACCGACCCCGAGGTGCACGAGTTGGCGTGCCAACCGCGCGGAGCGTTCGGCCAGCTCGCGATAGGAAAGGGCGCCCTCCTCGGCGACGACGGCGATGGCGTCGGGGGTGCGCGCGGCCTGCTCCGCGATGAGGTCGTGCAGGCAGCGCCCGCCGGCCGCGAAGCGCACGGCGGTGTCGTTGGCCTCGCGGAGTTGCTGCGCCTCGGCCGCGCTCAACAGGGGCAGGTCGGCGACCGGGCGATCCGGATCGGCGACGACGGCGGCGAGCAGGGTCGCGAGGTACCCCGCCCAGCGGGAGACGGTCGCGGCGTCGAAGAGGTCGGTGCTGTACTCGAACTCGCCGGCGAATCCCAGAGGCCCCTCTTTGAGATCGAGGTGCAGGTCGAACATAGCGCTCGTCCGCGGGACGTCCCGGGGCGTCAGCCGCAGGCCGGGCAGGTTCCAGGAGGCGGCCTCGAGGTTCTGGTAGACGAAGGCCACCTGGACGAGCGGCGAGTGGCTGGTCTGCCGCGCCAGCTGGAGCTCCTTGACCAGCCGCCCGAAAGGCAGCTCCTGGTTGGCATGGGCGCGCAGGGCCGCTTCATGGGTGCTGAGCAGGAGATCGCGGAATCGGAGGCCGGCGGAGAAGCGGGCCCCGAGCACCAGGGTGTTGACGAAGAAGCCGATCAGATCCTGGATCTCGGGCCGCTTGCGGTTGGCGATGGGGAAGCCGACCAGGATCTCCGGCTGCCCCGAGAGGCGGTGGAGGAGCGCCTGGAAGGCGGCGAGAAGGGTAATGAACGGCGTTACCTCGGCGCTCCGGGTGAGCGCGCTGATCTCCGCCGAGAGGACGGGTGGGAGGACCAGCGGCAGGCTCCTCCCGCGCAGCGACTGGACGGCAGGGCGCGGCCGGTCGACTGGCAGCTGCAGAACCGCTGGCCGCTCTCCCAGCTCCCGCTTCCAGTAGGCGAGCTGCCGGGCTGCGGCGTCCCCGGCCAGCCAGCGGCGTTGCCAATCGACGAAGTCGACATACTGCACGGACAGCTTGGGCAGTGGCGAGGGGCGCCGCTCGAGGAACGCCTGGTAGAGGAGCCGCGTCTCCCGGAGCAGGATGCGCAACGACCAGCCGTCGCCCACGATGTGATGGAGGACCAGGACCAGGCGATGCTCCTCCGGGCCCAGCCGCAGGAGCCCCACGCGCAGGAGCACGCCACCGACGAGGTCGAAAGGGGCCGCCGCCAGGTCGCCGGCCAGCGGGTCGGCGAGCCGCCGGCCGTCTGCCAGGCCGCTTAGATCGACCAGGTGGAGAGGCGAGCCCGCCACCGGCGAGATGACCTGCGCGGGCTGGTCTCCGACCGCCGGGAAGCTCGTCCGCAAGGTCTCGTGGCGCCGGACGATCTCGGTCATCGCGG
>JANOCF010000959.1:0-5298 GCA_031412055.1 Holophagales bacterium
TGCGCGCGGAAGCTGGGCCGGGCGGCTGGTCCGCAACGTGTTGCTCTGGCTGGTGCCGGTGTGGATGGTCTGGTTCCTGTTGACCCCGTACTACAACCGCTTCCTCCTCACCGGGTCCGAGAACCTCCTGCAGATCACGGAGAGCCCGGACGTGACGGAGCTCGTGCCCAAGGGCCGGCACGACGCCTATGTCCAGCGGCGGGATTTTCCCCCTGCGAAGAGCCTGGTGCACGCCTTCCGGGTGACCGACCTCCACTTCCACCTGGTGCTGCTGGGCGCGCTGTTCCTGGCCGTGCCCGGGGTCCCCTGGCGGCAGAGGCTGGAGAATCTGGGGTGGGCGGTGCTGGTGACGGTCTTCTTCGACCTGTTCCTGGGCTTTTTCGTGGTGAAGGCGGTCTACGCGACCGGGCTGGGAGCCTGGAGCGCGGGGCACTACGGTCCGTTCGCCCAGAACGCCTACGGCATGGCCCGACACCTGTTTGACCTGCCCTTCAAGCTTGGACTGCCGCTGCTGCTCTGGGCAGGGTTCTACCTGGGGCGGATGATGGAGGAGATGCGGGGAGAGAGATGAGGCCCCTTGAGGTTAACTTTGACCCTTGGCGCGATGTGATGTAGGGGCGCAGCAAGCAGCGCCCTGGGCGGGGGAACATTCCAACAAAGGGAACTGCCCGGCGGGCGAACGTGAGGGCGCAGCATGCTGCGCCCCTACACCCAACAACGACTTCTAAGCGGTCAGCACGGCCTCACTCACCAGATCTTCCCGCGGGGGCGCCTGGGCCATGAAGCGGTCGACCAGGCTACGAACTTCCTCGGTGTCCAGGCGGTTGCGGACGTCCGGGATCTTCAGGAGCTGGTCCACCAGGGTGCGCTGCTCCTGGTCCTG
Source organism: Holophagales bacterium (assembly GCA_031412055.1). Taxonomy (GTDB): domain Bacteria; phylum Acidobacteriota; class Thermoanaerobaculia; order Multivoradales; family UBA5704; genus DATMER01. Next base: position 884 of record JANOCF010000959.1, read on the forward strand.
GCGGCGGGCATCCACGTAGGGGACGTTGCTGAAGGAAACCAGCGAGTAGAGCGGGGCGTAGCGGTCCGGGTAGAGGTCCATCAGCCAGCGCTCCAGCTCCTTGCGCAGCAGGAACTCGGAGGCTCCCACGAAGTCCCGCAGCTCGTGGAAGTGCTCCAGCGCCAGCTCGGCGATGGCGTCGCCGTTGGGCTTGCGGCTCGCCTCGTAGTCCCGGAGCGCCTTGCTCCAGTCCCCTTCCGCCTCCTTGAGGTAGTCGTAGAGGTACGAGCAGTCCTCGAAGCCGCAGTTCGCTCCCTGGCCGTAGGAGGGGACGATGGCGTGGGCGGCGTCGCCGATCAGGGCGACCTTGTCGCCGTAGGTCCAGGGCGCGCAGCGGACGGTGATCATCTTGCTCTCCGGCCGGCCGAAGAAGTCGTCCACCAGGTTCGGCACGAGGGCCAGCGCGTCCGGGAAGGAGCGCCGGAAGAGGTCCAGCAGGGCCTCGGGAGTGCGAATCGAGGCGAAGGAGGGCTCGCCTTCGAAGGGCATGTGGAGCGCAAAGGTGAAGGTCTGATCGCGGTTCGGGAAGCCGATCAGCATGTACTGGCGGCGCGGCCAGATGTGGATCGCCTCCGCCGGGAGCGCCCAGTCGCCCGACTCGGTCGGCGGCACGGACAGCTCCTTGTAGGCCTGCTCGAAGAACTCCTGCCGCTGGCGGAAGCCCGGGATCGACTGCATGGTCGCCCGGACCCGCGAGTTGGCGCCGTCCGCGCCGATCACCCGGTCTGCCCGGTGGCGGGTCACCTGGTCGGTGCGCAGGCTCTGGAAGGTCGCCTCGGGAGCGTCGAGATCGATGTCCAGGCACTTTTCCTCGAAATGGACGTTGATGCCCGGCTGCGCCAGGCAGATCTCCAGGAGCAGGTCGTTGAGCTCGTTGCGCGCCACCGAGTGGATGGCCTCGCCGTGGTTGCCGTAGGGCTGGTACTCGACCTTGCCTTCCACTGAATGGATATAACGGCCGTAGCAGGGGACGGAGATCTCCCGCACCCGATCCGCGGCCCCAATCCGTTCGAGCGCGGCGAAACCCCGGTCGCAGATGGTCAGGTTGATCGAACGACCCGTGGTCCGCCGGCCCTGGCGGGGATCCGCCTGGCGGTCGAAGAGATGGACCTCGTAGCCCTCCCGGGCGAGGAAATTGGAAAGCAGGGAGCCGACCAGACCGGCTCCGACGACGAGGATCTTTTCCACGTGCTGCCCCTCCGAAACTCGAATGGATTTGAAAGCCGGGTTTTCCCGGACTTCCTCAAAGTGCCGAAACACTGGAAAAGGGTGACAGTCCACTATAGTCAATCAAGAATGCGACCCGGCCGCTTGTTTCCCGCCGCGGGGGTGCTCGCCGGCCGCGCGTTCATCATCGCCACTCCACCGTTCCAGGTTCCGGACGAGCCGGCCCACTTCTATCGCGCTTACGCGGTGAGCGAGGGGCAGCCCTGGGCGGTGCGAGGAGAGAATCGGCAGGGACAAGCGGAGCTGGGCGCGATGCTGCCGGCCAGTCTGCAGGAGCTGGGGATCGGTCTAAGGGGCGATCTGCCGTTCCACCCCGAGCGGAAGATCCGCCCGGAGACGATCCGGCAAGCCTTCCGGATCTCCCTGGACGAGGAGCGGCGCGTCTTCGTCGACTACCGGACTTCGGCGCAGTACTCGCCGGTGCCGTACCTGCCCCAGGCCGCGGGAATTGCGCTCGCGCGCGGGCTCGGGTCACCAGCGCTGGGCCTCCTGTACGCGGCGCGGCTCGCCAATCTCCTGGTCGCGACGGCCCTGATCTTCCTGGGCCTCCGCGAGCTGCCGTCCTTCTCCTGGCTGACGACGATGCTGGCGCTCACGCCGATGGCAATCTTTCTGCGCGCGTCGGCTTCGGCGGACGCTCTCGGCACGGCGGTGGCGTTCCTTCTGGTCGGCATCGTCGCGAGGCTGGCCTGGGGAGAGGAGGAACGGGGACGGTGGAAGGACTTTGCGCTCCTGACCGCCTGCTCCGCGGCGCTCTGCCTCTCGAAGCCGGTGTACGTCCCCCTCGTTTTCCTGGCTCTCCTGATCCCCGTCCACCGCTTTCCGGGCGGCCGGAGAGGTCCGGCGCTCCTCCTGCTTGGAGCAATGACCGTCGCGGCGTTCGGGCTGGCCCTGCAGACGGCGGGGGCCGTCGATCTTCCCCTCCGGCCGGATGCCCCGGTCGACCTGGAAGGTCAGATCCGGGATGCGCTGGCAGAACCTTTCCGGGTGGCCGGGATCGTCGCGGAGGACTACCTGCTTCGCGGTGACCGCTACGTGGCTCAGATCGTGGGGCAGCTTGGCTGGCTGGACGCAAACCTCCCGAAGCCGCTCCTCTGGGGGTATCTGGCCTTGCTCGGGCTGCTGGCGGTCTTTGACACCCGCCGCGCGGTCGCGGTGGTCCCCTGGCAGCGGGCCGTCCTGATCCTGGTGGGACTCTCCACGCTCGGGCTGGTCAGCGCTTCGCAGTACGCCGCCTGGACACCCTACGGGGCGGACTACGTCGACGGGATACAGGGACGCTACTTCCTTCCCCTGGCTCCGGCGGCTGTGTGGATCGTCCACTCCCGCCGATTCGGGGCCGATCCGGAGCGTCTCGACAAGGTACTGCCGTGGCTCAGCCTGTTATCCCTGGCTGTCGCGTTCTGGACGGTGCTCCAGCGGTATTACGGGGTTTGAGCCAACTCCCAGACCTCGGCTTTGCCATCCGAGTAGATCCTGCGGAAACGGCGGTGCCACGCGGGGGTGTCCGGCAGGCGGGAGACCCCATCATCCTGCAGGGCAAGGAGATAGTCGACGCCGAAAGACCGCAGGCGCCGGTGAAGGGCGTCCGGATCGTTCAGGGCCGCCAGGACGCGGGAGAAGCTCGCCGGCCCGTTCCAGTCGCCGAGGTAGGTGCCTTGCGCGTAGTACTTCAGGTGCTCGGCATGGACGCCGTAAACGGTGTAGTCCCTTCCCTTCAGGCGGTTCAGGTGGTGGAGCGCGGCATAGGCCGGCTGCTCTTTCGCCAGGTAGACAGCCCGCTCCCGAGACGTGACCGGCAGCGGACCCTCCTTGGCAATCCGGTAGATGCCGTAGGACCAGCCCGGCAGGAAGAGGAGGACGGTGAGCACTGCTGCTACACCTCGCCGGAGCGATAGGGTCACCAGGACGCCACCCAAGGCCAGGCTGAGCGGCGGAAGGGCCAGGGTCAGGTAGCGGGAGTCCAGAGGAAGGATCGGGAACGTGAGGGAGTACGCAAGCGCCATCCCGAGAGGAAGTCTCACGCGGGGGATGCGGATCATCCCAAGGACGAGCAGGGGTGAGGCGAGCAGGTAGGCCGGCGAGAAGGGCGGCTGCTGGCCCACCGCGTCGCGGTCGAGCAGCACATCCCAGGGGAGGGAGACGTAGGCGGCAGCTCGCGCTCCCAGGGTGCGGGAAGGACCTGTCTCGATGTCCCAGGGGCTCAACCCGAAGACCTCCGGATAGAAGGGGAAGACCGGGTTTCCCGTGTGGTAGAGGATGCGGCCATACGACGGAGCGAGCACCGCCAGGACGACCGCGGACGCGACCACCAGGTCGCGGACCCGGCGCTCGCGGAGAGCGGCCGGCAGCGCGGCGGCCATCACCGCTCCAGCGAAGAAGAGCCCGAGATACTTGATCCCGGCCGCCGAGCCTGCGAAGGCTCCGGCGAGCGCCAACCAGCGCGCTCCCCGCGTCTCGCGCCAGCGCTCCAGGGCATGGACCGACGCGGCGCAGAACAGGGCCAGTGTGGGCTCGACGTAGGCGGTCCCGGAGAGGTGCACGATGATGGGGTTGCCCAGGAACGCGGCTCCGGCCATCCAGCCGGCCAGGGATGAGAAGGACCGCCTTCCCCAGGCGATCAAAAGCGCAACCGTGACGAAGGCCGCGAGGAGCTGGACCAGGTGGGCCGCCGTATCGCCGATATGTCCCGCGAGCAGGAGCATCCCCGTGAAGAGCAGCTCGTTGAGCTGCGGGAAGACCGGGTTGCGCATCTCGGGCAGGAAGGGGATCGATCCCGCGCGGGCAAAGGCCCGGGCGAACGGCAGGTGGTAGAGGGTTTCGTCGAAGCCGGTGGGGTCATACAGGGCAAGGACGAAGAGCGGAGCCGCTGCCAGCACGAGCGCGGGAACGAGCCATCGAGGTGCCCTTCCCCACCATTCTCGTAGATCCTGCACCGCCTCGCGCCAGACCGGGATTCCCAGCAGGTGGAGGGCCACGACGCTTGCGGTCAGCGGTCCTGTCGCAAGGAGGCCCAACGCTCCCAGGAGAAAGGCGAGGTGAGCAAGGATGGCCAGTCCGAGCGCGGACGAGACCGCGAACCTCTCGGGCCCTTCGCTCTCGATCCATCCCCGGCTCGCCAGCCGGCCGGCCACGTAAGCCGTGGCGGC
>JANOCF010000960.1:0-13993 GCA_031412055.1 Holophagales bacterium
GCGGGCCGGCAAGGTGCGCTACCTGGGAGCGTCCAGCATGTACTCCTGGCAACTCGCCAAGGCGCTCTACCTCGCCGACCGCCACGGCTGGACCCGGTTCGTGTCGATGCAGAACCACTACAACCTGGTCTACCGGGAGGAGGAGCGGGAGATGATCCCGTTCTGCCGCGAGGAGGGGCTGGGGATCATTCCGTGGAGCCCTCTCGCCCGCGGCTTCCTGTCCGGCAAGCGCAAGAGGGGTGAGGAGGAGAGCCGCCGAGGCAAGAGCGACGCCTTCGCCCACGATCTGTATTACCAGCCCGAGGACTACGACGTCGTGGAGCGCGTGGTCGCCCTCGCCGAGCGCAAGGGCGTGAAACCCACGCAGGTCGCCCTCGCCTGGCTCCTCCACCAGCCCGGGGTGACCGCGCCGATCGTCGGTGCCACCCGCATGGAGCACCTGGAGGACGCCGTGGCCGCTCTGGGGGTCAAGCTCGACGAGCAGGAGCGGAAAGAGCTGGAAGAGCCTTATCGGCCCCACCGTGTGCTGGGGCATGAGTAGCCAGATAGCATGAGCGCCACCTTGGAGCGGATCCGTGAGCTGGTCGAACGGAGGGAGGTCAGGATCTCCGAGCACGGCTACGACGAGCTGGCGCAGGATGGTATTCTGGCTCGAGATGTGGTTTCCGGGGTGCAGGGTGCCGAGACCGTCGAGGATTACCCGGATTATACGAAAGGGCCCTGCGTGCTCGTGCTGCAGAAAGACAACGCCGGGCTGCCGGTTCACGCCGTCTGGGGTATACCCAGAGGGAAGACCTCTCCGGCAGTCCTGGTTACGGCCTACAGGCCGGATCGCGGGAAGTGGAGCGCCGACTTCCGCCGAAGGAGAGTTTAATGGCCCGGTTGAAGAAGCTTATCCATGAAGGAGACTACGCTGCCGAGGTCGAGGTCGAGCTCGTCGAATCGGACGAAGGCTGGTCTCCTTATCTCACCCTCGACGATGCCGAGAAGCTGGATCAGGTCCGGGAAGCTCTGCGCCGCAAGGATTTCCGAGCTGCCAGCAGACAGGCCCGTGTCTTCTACCTGACACCGGTGGCTGTCTGATCCGCTTCGGCTTCCTACTCCTTGCCCTCCTCGCCTCTCCTGCCGCCGCGGACCTCAAGTTCCGCGAGGTGAGCCAGGCGTGGGGGCTTTCGTTCCGCCATCACCATGGCGGGTCCGGGCAGTTCTACATGCCCGAGACCATGGGGGCCGGCGTGGCCCTCTTCGACTACGACGGCGACGGCGATCCCGACGTGTTCTACGTGGACAGCGGCGCCATGCGCGGGTATCAGGGAGAGACTCCGAAATCGGTCCTGCTGCGCAACGACGGCGCGGGCCGCTTCGTGGACGTGACCGACCGCTCCGGCATCCGCGTCACCTCCTACGGCATGGGCGCTACCGCGGGAGACGTGGACGGCGACTCTGACGTCGATCTCTACGTGTCCGCCTTCGGACCCGATCAGCTCTTCCGAAACAACGGGGACGGCACCTTCACCGATGTGACTTCCCAGTCCGGAATGGGCAATCCCCTCTGGGGTACGTCCGCGGCGTTCGCCGACACGGACAAGGACGGCGATCTCGACCTCTACGTGACCAACTACGTGGACTTCTCCTACGAGAAGAACCCGATCTGCGGCAACCAGCGGCTCGGACTTCGCTCGTACTGCCACCCGGACGTCTACACCGGCGTGCCCGACCGCTTCTACCGCAACCGCGGCGACGGCACGTTTGAGGATGCCACCGCCGCTGCCGGGTTCACTCCCGATGCGGGAAACGGGCTCGGCGTCATCTTCGGCGATCTCGACTGGGACGGCGACCAGGATCTCTACGTGGCCAACGACATGACGCCTGCCTTCCTGTTCGAGAACCAGGGCAACGGCACCTTTCAGGAGATCGGCCTGATCTCCGGCACAGCCCTCTCCGACCAGGGCAAGCCCGAGGCCGGCATGGGCGTCGACTTCGGCGACGTCGACGGCAACGGCTTCTCCGACATCATCAAGACCCACCTCGATCTGCAGACCAACGCGCTCTACAGCAACCAGGGCTCGATGCTGTTCACGGACGCGCGCTACACCTCGAAGCTCGCCGAGCCGTCGCTGTACATGGTGGGGTTTGGAACGGCTTTCGCCGACTTCGACCACGACGGCGATCTCGACAACGTGATCGCCAACGGGCACATCATCCACAACGCCGAGCTGTTCGGCACCGGCACCACGTACAAGCAGCGCAACCAGCTCTTCGAGAACACGGGCAAGGGCGTCTTCAAGGAGATCAAGGACGGCGGGATCGACGTGGTCCGCTCCAGCCGGGGGCTCGCGGCCGGAGACCTGGACCTCGACGGCGATCTCGATCTCGTGATCACCAACTCGGACGATCTCTCCGAGGTGTACGAGAACACGTCATCTCCGGGCGGCTGGCTGCAGGTGGACCTCGTCGGCAAGGGCAAGAATACCGCTGCGATCGGTGCCCGGGCGGACCTGGAAGCTGGCGGCCGCAAGCAGATCCGCGAGGCCCGGACCGGCGCCTCCTATCTATCGCAGAACGCGCTCACGCTCCACTTCGGATTGGGAGCTGCTCCCAAGGCCGAGCGGCTGACCGTCCGCTGGCCCGGCGGCAAGGTCCAGGTGATCGTGGACGTGCCGAAGGACCGGCGCCTGGTCGTCTTCGAGTAAAACCCTTGTCATAAGAAAAGGCCCCGGCAGTGCCGGGGCCTTTTGCTAAACAGTCGGCGTCCGGGACTACTCGGAGGCCGTGCCTGTGGAGACGGCGTGCGCGGGGAAGCTGCCCACGGTCGGGAGCTTGATCGCGTAGACGCCGCGGCCGTAGGTGAAGGCCGCCAGGGTGGTGCCCTTGGTCGGGTTGGTGGACGGGCCGCGGTCGATGGTCAGGAACTTGATGACCGTGTTCGGCAGGCCCCACTGGTAGCGGACCCAGACCGGGGTGGCCGCGTCGATGTCGTCGGTGTAGTAGAAGCCGAAGTAGGTGCCGACGAAGACCTGCTTGCGGTTGTGCGGGTTCACCGCCACCGCCGAGGCCGGCACGTTGGGCAGGTTGCCCGTCTTGTTGGCGCGCGTCCAGGCCGTGCCGCTCCACTTGAACTGGAACAGGTGGCCCGGAGTGGCCGGGGTGTTCTCGTTGAAGCCGCCCACCGCGGCATAGAGCCGGGTGTGATCGACCGGGTCGACCGCCACGCCCAGGACGGCGCGGTTCGGCAGCACGGCGTTGGTGGAGTCGACGTCGCGCCAGGTGGCGGAGGTGTTCGGCGCGCAGGTGAACGACGAGGTGTTGGCCGCCGCCTGCGTGCAGGAGGTGCCGGTATACAGGGTCTCCGACCACCAGACCTTGCCGTCGCTGGTGCCGGCCACGGCCGACTTCGGGTTGCTGGCGGCGTAGTTGACCGCGAGGATCGAGCCCGCGGCGGTCTTGACCAGGCTTGGCGAGGAGCGCTTCCAGGTCGGACCCGCCGTGCCGTAGGCGCCCGCGGCGTGGATGTAGTCCTCGCCGAAGATGTAGTTGCGGCACTGAGCGTTGGTGCAGTGCAGGGTGTCGAGCACGAACGGAGCGCTCCAGTCGGCGGAGCCGGTCTGGGTCGGCCCGCAACGCGAGCTGGAAAACGGACCGTCGGCGCCCGTCTTGGAGCAGTAGAGCGAGCCGTAGGTGTACTCGGTGATCCACCAGCCGGCGGTCTCGGTGCCGCCGAGCGGGTCGAAGGTGGTGAAGAAGCCGTCGCCGCCCACGGAGCGGCCGGTGGCGGTCAGGTTGGACCGGGTGCTGTCCCACGACGAGTTGCCGTTGTCTTGCATGCCGCCGAAGATCCACTGGATGCCGCCCATGCCGTTGCCGGCGAAGTCGGCGCCGATCTGGCCGGCGTAGAACTGGTTGGTGTTGAACGAGTCGTTGAGCTGCTTCCAGGCGTTCACGTCGCCCCGGTTGGTGTTGGTGTAGACGCCGCCGTCGTTGCCGAGCAGGAAGGTCGAGCCGCCGGTGCCGGGCACGAAGGCGAAGGCCTGCTGGTCGGGGTGGACCTTGCCATAGGACGGGCAGGTGGTCGCGTAGACGTTGGTCATGTTGGTCAGGGTCATCGACGTGTAGGTCGAGTTGACCGTGGCCTTGTAGGCGTCGATGTGGCCGATGTAGAGCGTCTTGTCGTTGGCCGGGTCGACGCCGAGGAAAAGGTCGTACCAGTCCTGGCCGGTGCCTTCCGCGGTGTTGTTGCAGTTCTTGTAGCCGGTCGAGGTGCTGCCCGCGAGCTTGGTCCAGGTGGTGGCTCCGCCGTCCGGACGGAGGACATAGGTCCCTTCCGCCTCGGTGTTGACGCCGTCGGAGACCTGGGCGTAGAGGGTCAGCTTGGCGTCGGCGGCGATGACGCCGTCGAGCTCGATGCGGCCGGTGATGCTGCCGCCGGCCACGTTGCCGTTGGTGCCGTTGCCCGTGTTGGCCGGGAAGCCGCCGAACAGGGTCGTGAAGTCGCCCGGCCAGGAGGGGCAGCCGCTCGCCGGGATGGTGAAGCGGTAGATGCCGTTGTTGGCGTTGCCGTTGGTGTACTGGTAGCCGACGGCGACGTAGGCGACGGTGCTCGTGCCGCGGTCGTCGAGGTAGATGCTGCTGACGCGGTTGATGCCGTTCTGGGTGCCGCCGTTGACGGCCGGATTGGTGTAGCCGTTGCCGAAGGGGCAGATCTGCCAGGTGGAGCCCGCGTCGTTGGAGAGGTAGAGGTCATAGCGGGTGCCGACCAGGACCGTGCTCGGGTCGTTGGGGTCGACCTGGATGACCTTGATGTTCTGGTTGTCCCAACGGTTGCCGGCTGCCGGGTGAGTCGGCGAGTAGGGGGTGAAGACGTCCGCGCCGAGATGCGTCCAGGTAAGGCCGCCGTCCGCCGACTTCATGACGCCCTCGCCGAACTGGTCGCGGGCCGGCCAGTCGCCGGTGCCCACGTAGAGGACGCTGCTGTTCGTCGGATCGATCTCAATGGCACTGGCCGCCTGGGTGACGAAATCCTTGTCGTCCCAGAGGGGCGTCCAGGTCACGTTGGCGAGGCCGAGCGTGGTGGTCTTCCAGAGACCGCCGGCTGCGAAGGCGGCATAGGCCGTTCCGGGGTTGTTCGGATCGACTGCCAGGCCGCCGGCCGCGACGCGGCCCGCTGTGATGCCGTAGCGGTAGGCGTTGTTGGTGGTGCCGACCGTGTCGAGCGGCTTGGGACCGTAGGCGACCCAGGTGTTGGTGCCGGGCGCGACGACCGACTCGGCCGTCATGCGGTTCCAGTCCTCGCTCTCACCGGCTCCGGGAGGGGTGAGGGCTTCGCCCATCCAGGCCTCGGCGTCGGCCACGCTGCTCTTCACATGCTTCTTGGCCTTGCTCCAAGGCTGGGAAGGCAGGGTGCCGGTCGGGTAGGTCAGCAGGTACCACTCGCGGGCGGAGTGCATCTTGATGACGTCGCTCTCGTCCTTGCCGGGATTGCCGGGATCGCCGGGACCATCCGAGTGCGGCGCGGCGCGGAGGTACTCCTCGCGCTGCTTCTCGTCGATCTTCTTGTTGCGCGCCTTGATCTCGGCGTGCTGCTTCTGGATCTCTTCCGGCGAGGGCTCGGCTTTCACGGCAGCCACGGCGGACGGCTTCGGGGACTGCGTCTTCTTCTGATTGCGCTCTCCCGCATTGGCGGCGAGAGGCATCAGCATCAGCGCGGACATCACCAGCGGAAGGCCCCGCAGCAGGCGGGGCGAGCTTTGATTGATCACTGATTGGCTCCTGTCTTGATCGGCCGAAGGATCTATCCACGGCCGGGGACAGGCACTCTTCGCAAGTCCCGCGCCAAGTACTGGAAAAACCTACAAGTATTGTAGACGCATGCCCTTGAAGCGGTATCGCAAGCTTCTGTCCGGACGAGTGGATCAGATGTTGACCCTTTTGGCGGTCCTGAATTCGACCCTTTGGGTCAAGTTTGAACCTGGTTCAATCCGGGCTTTGTGGGTCAGCCCGTTCGCTTACCGCGACGCGCCAACTCGCCCGGAAGCGGCTTCCGTCGGTCTCGAAAGTCAGCCCCTCCCAGGCGAAGAGGCGGGTGAGGCGCTCGAGGATGCGCCGGCCACCGTAGGCCTCGCCGCTCCTGGGGCGGGCGCCATCGTCAGGAATCTCGTTCTCCACGTCGAACAGAAGCTCGGCCCGTCCGGGGTCGTAGGCCACAGTCAGGCGCGGCACGGTGCCGGGACGTCCGTGCCGCACGGCGTTGACCAGCACCTCCTCCAGAAAGAGGCCGAAACCGCCGCGCACCGGCAGGGGGAACCAGGCTTCGGCCGGCCAGTCGAGGCGCACGGCCACAGCCTCTCCGGTATCTCCTGAAGGCGGGCGGGAGAGGCTGCCGTTGTCCCAGTGGAGGCCGGACCGCAGCTCGGGGTCGGCCGCAGCCAGGGAGAAGACCCGCAGCAGGGCCGAGAGGGTCTCCCGCGCCTGCCCTACCTCTATCGCGCAGGCGGGTGGCAGGGGCGGCTCCGCGTCCCAGTGGTCGAAAAGCCACGCCGTGACGCGGACGCGGCGGTCCACGTAGCCGGCGAGCCAGGAGACGAACTCGTGGTGCTCGTCTCCCCGGGCCAGGAGGTGGGCCAGGACCCGGACCAGGGTGTCCACACCGTGGCTGAGGAGGCCGGCGAGCTTGCGGCGCTCCTCGCCCCGGGCCTCCGCCACCAGGTCGCCGGTCAGCAGGGCGAGGTCGGTCTCGGGCTCCAGCAGGACGAGGACGCCGAGGCGGTGGCGCTCGTCGGCATGCAGCGCCTCGATGGGCGCGGTGACCGCCACGGACCGCACCACGGCGTAGCGGATTTCGGTCCCGCCGGACTCGTTGCGGACCCGCAACGGCAGCCCGTAGGCGCGGCGGGCGTCGGGACCGGCCACCTGCATGTGCTCGTAGTGGCGCCGGGCCCGCTCGTCCGCAGCGAGGTCCGCGATCCGCACGCCGGCCTCGATGCCGATCCGCCGGGCCGCCTCGTTGCCGAACACCACGGTGTCGGAGTTGGGGTCGGCCACGAGGAGGGGGACCTGCATGGTGTTGAGGAGGTTCTGCTTTTCGGCCAGCTCGCGCTCCGCCTTGTCCTGGGCCCGCTCGGCCTGGCGACGGTGGTGCTCGAAGCCGCCAAAGACGAGGCCGGCCAGGATGGCCAGCAGGGCGATCGGCATGCCCGGGAAGCCGGGCTCGGTGCGAGGGAACAGGACGACCAGCCAGGTGTCTGCCGCCACCTGGAGGGCGGCAACAGCACCCTGCCCCTCTACCACCGCCTCCTGGACGTACCAGGGGGCGACGAACAGCCCTTCCCGGCGCTCGCGCTCCGCCAGGGAGGCCACGGCCCGTCCCAGGTCGCGATTGCGGCCGGAGGGCAGGGCGGCGGCGATGTCGCTCCACGGCCGCCATCGCTCCTCGGGCAGGGCTCCGAGGGTCACCACCTCGGCCACCATGGGTGTCTCGATCTGCCGGGCGAAGGCCTGCCAGTCGACGTCGAAGGCCACGTCCGTGCCGAGGACGCCGGCCAGACCGGACGGGGCATCGACGTAGGGGACGGTCAGGGTCGCCACCACGCCCTGGCCTCCCAGGTCCAGGTAGAGCCCCGAATAGTAGGCCTGCCCGGCGGGCGCGCTGAAGTCGAACTGGAAAAAGAACTCGTTGGAGACGAAGTTCGGGAGCTGCGGGAGCTTGCGGAACTCCCGTCCCTCGTCGAGTGCCGCCCGCCGCCGCGCAGCGGGGTCGGCCGTGAGCTCGGCCAAGGGGATCGAGACCAGCGTGCCGTCTTCGGAGAGTCCGTAGAACCGCACCACCCGGGGCGGGCGCGGCCCCGGAGTGGCCGGCAGAGGCTTCGCGGACAGGGCCGGGCCGAGATTGCGAGCCAGAGTGAGCAGGTGGGGGCCGACCCGGCTGAGGAAGCGGTCCGAGGCCTCGCCGGACGCTCCTCCCACGTCCAGCGCCTTGCGGCGGGTGACGACCAGCCAGAAGCCGTCAAGCTCGGCGAAGCGCTGCGCGCGGAACTGGAGACGGGAGCCTTCCGCGTCGTCGCCGATCCCGGGAGGGACCAGGCGCGGCGTAGCTGCCGCGGTTGATCCCAGTGGGAGCTTCACGGGAGAGGCCAGCAGGTCGCGCAGGACGCCAAGGCCGGGCGGCACGGACCGGCGGTCCTGCCAGCCAACGATTTCACCGTAGAGGCGGGCCTTTTCCGGATCGGGGAGGCCCTGGCCGTAGCGCTTGAGGGCGAGGTGCAGCCAGGCGGAGACGCCGGGGGTCTCGGTGGGGCGTGGCGGGGTCTTGTCCTGGACGAGCTGGAACAGGGTCGCGCTCCGCTCCTGTCCGAGCCGCCGCTGGCCCTCGCGGTAGATGGCGTGGCCGGCGATCCAGGCGACGACGACGAAGAGCATCACTCCAAGGTAGAGGAGCCAGGGAGATCGTCGGCCAGGAGGAGGCTGGGGGTAGAGTAGGGCCATGACCTGGAGCGAAGCCAGCGCGCTTGATCGCCGTCCGATCGTCGTCGTCGAGGACCATCTCTACCACATCACCCTGCTTTTGCAAGCCCTGGAGGAGATGGCTCCGGCCCTGCTGGCCCAGACCGCCGTGATCTGCCTGGAGCGGCCCGGCCCGGATACGGAGGCCGCGGTAGAGCGCTGGCTCGCGGCCTATCCGGACCTGCGGATCGTCGCGGCGACTGGATCCGGGAACTCCCTCGCCCACCAGGTGTTCGTCGCCTCGAATGCCTTCTGCCGAACCGTCGCCGGCATGCTCCGGCCGGGAGGCCTCCTGCTCCAGGACATTCAGCTCGCGACGCTTCAGTTCATCCCGGCCGACCGCTGGTGGGAGTCGATCTACCTGGCCGCTACCGTGCGGGGGATGTTCGCCACGCGCCCTCCGGCCTGCCGCTTCTTCTCCAACAAGCGGGGTTATGGCGCCACGTTTGGCCGCGACCTCGTCGAGGCGGGGTTCGACCCGCGGGACGTGATCGAGAAGGACGACCTGAGCCGTGTGGTGGTGCCGGCGCTGCGCTCATTCCTCGACCGGCGCTTCCCATGGCGTCTGGAGCGGCCTTCGCTGCTGCCCGCCGCCGTTGGGGTGTCCGAGGAGGACATCGGTGAGGCCGAGGAGGAGATGGACCTCGTGGCCTGGATCGAAGCGGACGGCGGGCTCTCCCTGGGAGGCCGGGGGGTTGCCCGCCGCCTGCAGCTCAAGGCCGCAAGCCAGGAGGCGCGCACCTGGGAACGGCTGATCAGGGACCGGCTTGAAGGTGGCGCGGGCGTGCCGGTGACCGAGGTCGGCGAGCGCCTGGCGCCGGAGGGGGCGCTCAGGGCCGAGATCACCAACGTGGCAGCCAAACACCTCCACCTGCTGCGAAGCCGCCTCGAAGACCCGGCAACGATCGTCACGGCCCAACACGCCTACCGTCTCCGCGACGGCCTGCGGGTAGGCAGGGCGCGGCGGGACCTCACCCTCTAAACCTACCTCCCGTCCCCTCCCTTCCGCAATGCGAGGCCGCCGGAGGTAGCGGCATAGAGCCGAGATGTACACCTCCCCTACCCTGCGCAAGGACTCTTCAAGGGAGACGAGACCATGCCCAGTCAACTTTTCGCCCGCAAACCGCTGGCCGATCTGCTCGCCGAGCTGCATGGCGAGGATCGCCTGCACCGCGTCCTCGGCCCCGTTCAGCTCACCGCCCTGGGGGTCGGCGCGATCATCGGCGCCGGCATCTTCGTGACCACCGGGGCCATCGCCAAGGAAGTGGCCGGACCGGCGCTGATGCTGTCCTACGTTGTGGCCGGGCTCGCCTGCGTGTTCGCGGCCCTGTGCTACTCCGAGTTCGCCGCCATGGTCCCGGTGGCGGGCTCGGCCTACACGTACGCCTACGCCACCCTGGGCGAGCTCTTCGCCTGGATCATCGGATGGGACCTGGTGCTGGAGTACGCGGTGGGTGCTGCCACCGTGGCCAACGGCTGGTCCGGCTACTTCCAGAGCGCTCTCGGGACCTTCGGCATCGTCCTGCCGACAGCCATCAGCGGTCCGGTGGTCGACTACGATCCGGAGCTGGGGCGGCTGGTGGCTACGGGCTCGTTCATCAACCTGCCCGCGGTGATGATCGTTGCGGTGGTCACGGTGATTCTGGTCATGGGCATCCGGGAGAGCGCGAGGATCAACGCGGTCATGGTCGGGATCAAGCTGGTGGCGGTGCTGTTCGTGATCGGGGTCGGCGCCTTCTACGTCAATCCGGACAACTGGAAGCCATTCGCCCCGTTCGGCCTCACGGGCCTGAGCCTCTTCGGCCACACCGTGCACGGGATGACCGATCCCGGCGGCCGGCCGCTGGGGATGCTGGCCGGAGCGGCCCTGGCCTTTTTCGCCTACATCGGCTTCGACTCGGTTTCGACCCACTCCGAGGAGTCGCGCAACCCGCAGCGGGACGTGCCCATCGGCATCATCGTCTCGCTCGCCCTGTGCACGCTGCTCTACCTGGGAGTGGTCGCCGTGCTCACCGGCATGGTGCCGTACAACGAGCTGGACCTCCAGGCCCCGGTGGCGGACGCGTTCGAGCGGGTGGGGCTCGGCTGGGCGCATCTGCTCCTGGCGCTGGCAGGGGTGGCGGGAATCTCGTCGGTGCTGCTGGTGATGATGCT
Source organism: Holophagales bacterium (assembly GCA_031412055.1). Taxonomy (GTDB): domain Bacteria; phylum Acidobacteriota; class Thermoanaerobaculia; order Multivoradales; family UBA5704; genus DATMER01. The sequence continues at coordinate 10,651 of JANOCF010000960.1, forward strand.
GAGCCAGCCGCGCGTGCTCCTGGCCATGGCCCGGGACGGCCTGCTGCCGCAGAGCTTCTTCGGGGACATCCACCCGCGCTTCCGCACGCCGTGGAAGTCGACCGTGGCGACGGGCGTGTTCGTAGGGACGATGGCGGCCTTTCTACCGATCCAGGTGCTTCTCTCGCTGGTGAGCATGGGGACGCTGCTCGCCTTCGTGATCGTCTGCGCGGCGGTGTTGATCATGCGCCGCACGCACCCCGATGCCGCGCGTCCCTTCCGGGCTCCCCTGGTGCCCCTGGTGCCGATCCTGGGGATCGTCGCCTGCCTGATCCTGATGTTCTCGCTGCCCTCGGAGAACTGGCTCCGCCTGCTGGTCTGGCTAAGCCTCGGCCTCGCCATCTACTTCGGCTACGGCCGGAGGCATAGCCTGCTGCGGAGGTGAGCAGGGCGAAGGAACTGGCTTGCGCGGCACTCCGGGTTCCGTCAAACTCCCGGCCGATGGTAGGGATCGGAGAGAGCCCTCCGCGGCCGGACGGCTTCGGCAAGGTCGCCGGAACAGCCCGGTACGTCGACGACTTCACATTCCCCGGGATGCTGTACGGCGCGACTGTACGCAGCCCCCATCCCCACGCGCGCATCCTCGGTATCCGCTGGCAGCCGGAGAAGGCTCCGCCCGGAACGTTCTGCATCACAGCGGCCGACCTCCCCGGCCCCAACGGTGTCCAGCTCCTGGACGACAGTTGGCCGATCCTGGCCGCGGACACCGTTCAGCACTTCGGCGAGCCGGTGGCCCTGGTGGCAGGACCGACGCTGCTCGCTGCCCGGCAGGCGGTCGCCGCCGTGGAGGTCGTCTACGAGCCGCTCCTCCCCGTGCTCGATCTGGGCGAGTCCCAGGCCCTCCCCTCGCTCTCCGAGGTGAGTCTCGACACCGGTGACATCGATGCCGCCCTGAAGCAGTCCGCCCACGTGATCGAGGGGGAGTGGCGGACGGGCCACCAGGAGCACATCTACATCGAATGCCAGGGGATGATCGCCTGGGCCGAGCCCAACGGCGGCCTGACCGCCCTGGGCTCCATGCAGTGCCCCTACTACGTCCACAAGGCCCTGGTGCACGCCTTCGGCCTGCCTGACGAGCGGGTGCGCGTGCGGGCCTCGGCCGTGGGCGGCGGCTTCGGCGGCAAGGAGGACTTCCCGAGCCTCCTGGCCATCCACGCCGCCTTGCTTTCCCGTGCTTCGGGGAAGCCGGTCAAGATGATCTACGACCGCCACGAGGACATCGTGGCCACCACCAAGCGCCACCCGTCCATCGTCCGCCACCGCACGGGCGTCGACCGCGAGGGGCGCCTCCTGGCCCTGGACATCGAGATCCTCATGGACGGCGGCGCTTACACAACGCTCTCCCCGGTCGTGCTGTCGCGGGCACTGCTCCACTCCTTCGGTCCGTACCGCTGCGCAAACGTGCGCATCCGCGGCCGGGTTCTGCGGACGCACACCGCGCCCAACAGCGCCTTCCGCGGCTTCGGCGCGCCGCAGGTCGAGTTCGCGCTGGAGCGCCAGATGGACCGCGTCGCCCGCGCCGTGGGGATCGACCCGCTGGAGATCCGCCTGCGCAACGTGGTCGAGGCCGGGGACCGTCTGCCCACCGGGCAGGTGCTCGACGAGACCACCTCGGCCCGCCTCTGCCTGGAGACCGCCGCGGAAAAGACCCGCTTCCGCGAGCGCTGGGGGGAGCTCGAAGAGGCCCGCGCCCGCCGCGATCTGAACGGAAGCGAGCCGCTGCGGGGGATCGGCCTGTCGCTCTACTTTCATGGCGCCGGCTTCACCGGCAACGGCGAGCGCCGGATGAAGTCGCCGGTGACGGTTCGCCTCCTGGAAGACGGGCGGATCGAGGTGCTGACCGCGATGACGGACATGGGCCAGGGGTGCGCCGCGGTGTTCTGCCAGATCGCGGCCGCGTCGGCCGGAGTCGGCCCCGAGGACCTGGTCTTCGCGGAGCCGGACACGGGCGACGTTCCCGACTCCGGCCCGACGGTCGCCTCGCGCACCACGATGATCGTGGGCAACGTCCTCGCCCGCGCCGTGACCGAGCTGCGGGACCGGGTGCTCGCCTGGCGGTCCGGAGCCCACTTCCGGGAAGTCGCGCGCGAGTACTGGAAAGAGGTCGGGCCGGGCGAGATCACGCTCTTCCATGAACCGGCCGAGGGGCAGGGCTTCGACGAGTCGACCTACAAGGGCGCGGCCTATCCGACCTATGCCTGGGGGGCCGACGTGGTCGAGGTCGAGGTCGATCCGGACACGCTGGCGGTGAGGCCCGTGCACGTCACGGCGGTCTGCGAGGTCGGCAAGGCGATCCACCCGACCCTCTGCGCGGGGCAGATCGAAGGCGGCACGCTCCAGGCGCTCGGCTGGGCGCTGCTGGAGGAGGTCAAGCTCGAAGGCGGGCGCTATCTCAACGACCGGCTCGCGACCTACATCATCCCGACCGTGCTCGACACCCCCAGGATCGATGTCCAGCTTCTGGAGCGGCCGTGGGAAGGGGGGCCTTTCGGCGCCAAGGGCGTGGGCGAGCTGCCGATGGACGGCGGAGCGCCGGCCGCCGTCCAGGCGATCGAGAACGCCACCGGGATCGACGTGCCCGAGATCCCCGCCACCCCGGAAAAGCTTTTGCGCTGGTCCCTCCAGGAGACCGCGAGATGAGCGCCACCTTTACCGTCAACGGCAAGCCGGTGGAGGTCGAAGGGCATCCGATGGAGCGCCTCCTAGACGTGCTGCGGGTTCGGCTCGGTCTCACGGGTACCAAGGAAGGGTGCGGCGAGGGCGAGTGCGGAGCCTGTACGGTCCTGCTCGACGGCGAGCCGGTCCTCTCCTGCCTCGTGCCGCTCCTCCAGTGCGCCGGCCGCCGGATCGAGACGGTCGAAGGCGTCGCAGATGGTCCTGCGCGGGCTTTTCTGGATCGGTTCGTAGCCACGGGCGGAGTCCAATGCGGCGCCTGCACGCCCGGAATCGTGGTCACCGCCTGGGCGCTCCTCCAGCGCAGCCCGTTTCCGACCGTGGATCAGGCGCGGGAGGCTCTTGCGGGCAACCTTTGCCGCTGCACGGGTTACGAGGGCATCCTGCGCGCCATCTGCGAGGAGCCGAAGTCTTGATTGCTCTCCAGCCACGGACCCTGAAGGAGGCGGTCGGATACCTGGGTCAGGATCCGGGTCTCGTCCCCACAGCGGGCTGCACCGACCTGATGGTTCGGGGCATCGAGGCACTCTATCAGATGGACCGGGTCCTCGACCTGCTGAGCATCGCCGAGCTACGGGCGCGCCGGTCCGAGATCAGCAGCCAGCTGGGCAACGTCACCGACAGGCGCGCG
>JANOCF010000961.1:0-6906 GCA_031412055.1 Holophagales bacterium
CGTCCGTTGCATATCCTAAACCCTGCATGCCTCTTTCGCGACCCCTGAATGTGACAGGCGCGTGCCGGCTCGTAGCTCGTAGACGGTGGGGATGGAAGATGAACGCTGGATGAACGCGCGGACTAGGGGACCGGAGTTGCCGGGTCGTAGACAACGGTCAGTCCTTCATCTTTGGCAGCTGCATTCAGCCGGATGTCGAATGCCAGGAACTCCACCTCAATTCCTTCGCTCTTCAAAAGAAGGCAGGAGGCAAGTTGGATGGCGTCTCCAGCCCGGAGGGCATGCCGCAGGAGCAGGTCGAGAGCAAGGCTGACGACGGACGGGTGCAGTTCCACAACCGCGAAGCTCGCCAAGTCCTTTCTAAGAGAGGCCAGAGCCCTGTCCAGTCCTTCGCGCGTGAAGCGACCCTCGCGCCACCGGCGAGCCAGGGCCGAAGAGACCTCGACTTCGGACAGGCGGCTGCTGGCAAGAAGGCTATTGCCCAGGAGCGCCTGGACCAGGTTGCTACCCTCTTCTTCAACGTACCTCTTCGCCAGCGCGCTGGCGTCGAAGTAGCGGATCAAAATCGGTCGTTCCGGTCTTCCAGGAGGGCTTCAGATAGAGACTTCCCTGGGCTCCGAAGAGGTTCGAACGGCTCCAGTTTCTTGCCGGAGCCAAGCGTGAGGAGCCCGCTGGCGGCCAGTTTGGCCAACCGCTTCTCCTCTTCTCTGCGCTCGGCGCTCTGTTCATTCATCATCCGATGATCCTGCGCCCCGCTGACGACCTTCGCCATCCTGCGTGCCAGCTGTTTACCCGGCCAAACGGCCGCCTGATGCGTCTTGGAGCGCCGCTTTCCAGCCTTTGAGGCCTTGTCCACGGCAGGTGTCTTCTTCTCCATGTCGCTAATGTAGCACCCTGGCTGGCGAGCGCCCCTACTTTGCATCGCAAAGTGCTCTTCGACTACAATACACCCGAGCCGGGTACGGAACTTTCCAGCAGAGCTTTTCGGTTACACTCTGCGGCGGGATCTGACCCCCTAAAAACGACCAGCGCGAGGCGAAACAGAGCAAGGCATGGGACTGTCCACGGCAGCCTCTTCCACGGCACGGAATCACGCGGTGCCCAACGGCTTTCCGGGACTCCTCGAGGGGTTCCGGACAAGGCTGGACCAGGAGCTGAAGACCTGGCTGGAGTCCCGACGCCGCCTCGCGAATGAAGCCTCCTCCCCCGAGATGCTGGAGCTCGTCGACGGCGTCGGCCAGCTCGTGGTCAACGGCGGCAAGCGGCTGCGCCCGGCTCTGGTCTACTACGCCTACCAGGCCTGCGGCGGACCCTCCGACGAGGAGGTGCTTCCCCTGGCCCTGTCGACCGAGCTCCTCCACACCTACCTGCTGATCCACGACGACATCATGGACCACGCCGAAGTCCGCCGCGGCCAGCCCGCCGCGCACGTGCGCTTCCGCAACGCGCACCGGTCCCGCGGCCTCCATGGCGACGCCCAGGACTTCGGTCACTCGGTGGCGATCCTGCTCGGCGACCTGGCCCACACCTGGGCCGTAGAGCTGGCGAGCCGCGCTGGCGCGGCGCTGCCTGAAGTGGCCCGCTGCTTCGCGGCCATGAGCGAGGAGGTCATCGGCGGCCAGTACCTGGAGCTGCTCGTGGCCCAGCGGCGCGCCGCTTCCGAAGCGGAGCTGACCCGCGTGCTGCGTCTCAAGTCAGGCTGCTACACCGCCGAGCGTCCGGTCCAGCTCGGTGCCCTGCTGGCCGGCGCCGATCCGGCCGTGATCGCGGAGCTGTCCCGCTACGGCTCGGCCGTCGGCGAGGCCTTTCAGCTCCAGGACGATCTGCTCGGCATGTTCGGCAATGCCGAGACCGTGGGCAAGCCCGTTGGCGACGACCTGCGGGAGGGCAAGTTTACCTTCCTGATCCATCACGCCCTCGCTGCGGCTACCACCGGACAGCGGGAGACCCTGGAGGCCGCGCTCGGCAACCCCGGCGTCACCGCCGAGGAGGTCTCCCGGGTGCAGGACATCCTCCAGGAGACCGGCGCGCGGGCTGCGGTCGAGCGCATGATCGGCGAGCGCCTGGAGACGGCGCGCCGCGCCCTCGAAGGCCTGGACGGCCTGCGCAGCGAGGGGCGCCTGTTCCTGCAAGGCATGGTCGAGTACCTGCGGGAGCGCGAACAGTGAGCGCCCCGGAGATAGCCGCTGGCCAGCCCATGCTGATGCCCTCCCCCGAGCTGGACCTGCGCGACCGCAAGGCCGAGCACATCCGCCTGGCGCTGGAGCCGCGGATGCAGCTCGGCAAGAGCTGGTTCGACGACTACAACTTCGACCACGCCGCCCTGCCCGAGATCGACATCGCCGAGATCGACACCTCGGTGGAGTTCCTGGGCCGGCGCCTCGAAGCGCCGCTGCTGATCTCCTGTATGACGGGCGGCACCGAGACGGCCGGACGGATCAACCTGAACCTGGCGGGCGGCGCCGAGCGGACAGGCGTTGCCGTGGGCGTCGGCTCCCAGCGCAAAGCGTTGGAAGATCCCTCCAAAGCTGATACCTTCCGAGTCCGCGAGGCCGCTCCTTCAGTACCACTTCTGGCCAACCTTGGCGCCGTGCAGCTCAACTACGGCATGGGCGTCCGCGAGTGCCGCCAGGCGGTGGAGATGATCGGAGCGGACGCGCTCGTCCTGCACCTGAATCCGCTGCAGGAGGCGCTTCAGCCCGAAGGTCAATGCAACTTTTCCGGACTCCTTCCGAAGATAGGGGAGGTAGTCCGGTCGCTGGACGTGCCGGTGGCGGCCAAAGAGGTCGGCAGCGGCATTTCCGAGCGGGTCGCCCGCGCCCTGGCGGCGCAGGGGGTCCGCATCCTCGATACCGCGGGTACGGGTGGGACGAGCTGGGCGCGGATCGAGGCGAGCCGCTCCGGAGATCTCGAGCTCGGCGAGCTGTTCGCCGGCTGGGGGATTCCGACGCCGCAGTCGATCCAGGAGGCGCGCAGGGTGGAAGGGGTGACGGTGATCGCCAGCGGCGGGCTGCGCAACGGCCTGGACGTGGCCAAGTCCATCGCCCTCGGGGCGGACCTGGCCGGCATGGCCTACCCGTTTCTGGAGGCGGCCACGGAGTCGCCGGACCGGGTGGCCGACAAGGTGAGGCGCATCGTCCGGGAGCTGAAGATCTGTATGTTCTGCCTCGGTGTGAAAACGGTCGCGGAGCTCAGAACTGTCAAGCTCCGAAAGGGTCCCTAGATGAACAATTCCTCGATCCATCCCGTCGCCCCCATCGGGCCGGCGCCAACCTCTCGTCATGAAGAGCTGGTCCGCGCCCTCGTCCGCGGGGAGCTTCGGTTTCACGAGCTTCCCAAGGACCTCCCCGCCGAAGAGGCGGCGGAGATCCGCCGGCGCGCCCTGGAGCGCGTGACGCAGACGCCGCTCGACAACATCGCCCACCACTCGCTGGACGTCCAGCGGGCGTCGCGGCGCCACTGCGAGAACTTCATCGGCGTGGCCCAGATCCCCATGGGCGTGGTCGGCCCGCTGCGCGTGCGCGGCCGGTGCGCGGAGGGTGATTTCTACATCCCCCTCGCCACCACCGAGGCGGCGCTGGTGGCCAGCACCAACCGCGGCTGCACGGCCATCACCCAGGCCGGCGGCGCCGTGGTGCGGGTCGAGGACGTGGGCATGACCCGCGCGCCCGTCTTCCGCACCTCGGGCATCGTGCAGACCCAGCAGTTCCTGCAGTGGATCCGGGACCACGACGACGAGATCAGAAAGGTCACCGAGGCCACGAGCAACCACCTGAAGCTCCTTGAAGTGCGTCCCTACACCTTCGGCACGACGGTCTTCCTGCGCTTCCGCTTCGACTCAGGCGATGCCATGGGCATGAACATGGCCACGATCGCCTGCGACCGGGCGGTCAATGACCTGATCGAGCCGGGTACCGGCGTGCCCTGCATCGCCCTGTCCGGCAACTACTGCGTGGACAAGAAGCCCGCGGCCATCAACTTCCAGGAGGGCCGCGGCAAGCGCATCTACGCCGAGGTCCTGCTGGAGGCGCCGATTCTCCACCACCAGCTCAAGACCAACGCCCGCGACCTGGTGGAAGTCCAGTACCGCAAAAACCTGCTCGGCTCCATCGCGGCAGGCTCCATGGGCTTCAACGCCCACTACGCCAACGTGCTCGCGGCCTTCTTCATCGCCACGGGACAGGATCCCGCGCACGTGGTCGGGGGCTCCATGGGCGTCACCTGCATCGAGTCGAGAGGGCCGGACTCGGTCTTCGCCTCGATCTTCATACCCGACCTGCCCCTCGGGGCGGTAGGCGGCGGCACCGCCCTGGACACCCAGCGCGAAGCCCTGGCCATGCTCGGCGTCACCCCTGATCCGGAGCGCCCCGGCGACGCCGTGACCCGGCTGGCCGAGATCGTCGGCGCGGTCGTGCTCGCGGGCGAGCTGTCGCTCATGGCGGCCTTCACCTCCCAGGACCTGGCCCGTGCCCACGAGAAGCTGGGGCGCGGCGAGATTCCCGGCACACCCACCACCTAGACGACTTGGTGGCGTCTCCGGCCCTCACGGTTTCGGCTCCCGGCAAGCTCATCCTGTCGGGAGAGCACGCAGTGGTCTACGGCCGCCCCGCCCTGGTGGCGGCCATCGACCTGCGTCTCTCCGCCCATCTCTCCCCTTCCTCCGAAGCCGGTGTCCGGCTCGACCTCCCTGGCCTGGACCACACCGAACAGCTCTCCTGGCAGGAGATCCGCGACTACTCCCGCGCCGCCCGGGACCGCTGGGGCGAGTACGCCCTCCATCCCGACCCGGAGAGCTTCCGCGAGATGCGCGGCGAGGACCCCGCGCACGTGGTCAAAGCCGCCCTGGGAGAGGCGGTCGGGCTTCTGGACGGTGTTCCAGACGGAGGGCTCGACCTCCGCATCGACTCCTCCCTGCCCATCGGCTCGGGCTTCGGCAGCTCCGCGGCCACCGCCGTGGCGGTCATCGCCGGCTACTTGTCCTGGGTACAAGCGTCCTGGAAAGAAGCGGAGGTCGAACCGGGGACGATCGAGCGCCTCGCCCTGGAGGTGGAGCGCCGGCAGCACGGCATGCCTTCGGGCGTGGACGGTGCGACGATCCTGCGCGGCGGAGTGCTCTGGGCTTGTAAATCCTCCTCCGGGGGACTGGAGATCGAGCCGGTTCGGGTGCGTTCTCCCCTGCTCTCCCGCATCCGGGTCTACGATACCGGCATGCCGCCCGAGGCTACCGGGGCCGTCGTGGCCGCCGTGCGCCGCCGCCGCGAGGATAATCCTGCCCGGATCGACGCGGTCCTGGACCGGTTTGATGCCGCAACCGCGGCCTTCCGGTCCGAGCTGGAGCGGGAGGAGGAGGACCGGGACCGGGCTTTGCATCTGATTCGTGAGGCACAAGTGTGCCTTGAGGATCTGGGAGTGGTGCCCGAGGCCGTGTGCCTCGCGGTACGCCAGATCGAAGCCGCAGGTGGTGCAGCCAAGGTTTCCGGCGCGGGCTCTCTCGCGGGGCCTGGTGCCGGATCGCTTCTGGTTTATCATCCCGATCCCGAGACGTTGCTTGGCTGCTCTGTTCTGCGATCGTTTCCGTACTACGCCGTTCACCTCGGAGCCCCCGGGTTCCGCCAGGAGGCTGTTGGATGAGCAAGACCACCGTGGCCGCTCCGGCCAATATCGCCTTCGTCAAGTACTGGGGAGCCCGGGACCTTGAGCAGGCGCTCCCCATGAATCCGTCCATCTCCATGACCCTCGACCACTGTGTGACCCGCTGCACGATCGAGATCCTGGACGGCGGCCACGACGAGGTCTGGCTGAGCGAGCCGGACGGCGGCTTCGGCTCGCCCGATCCGGAGTTCACCCGGCGCATCGTCGAGCAGCTCGACCGCGTCCGCCAGTGGGCGGGCCGGGACGAGCCCTTCCGCGTGGCAACGCGCAACACCTTCCCGAGCGCGGCGGGCCTCGCCTCTTCGGCCTCCGGGTTCGCGGCCCTGACCATGGCCGCGGCCGGCGCCCTCGGCCGGCAGGACGTGTCCCCCAAGGACCTCTCGCAGCTCGCGCGCCGCAGCGGCTCCGGCTCGGCCTCCCGCTCCGTGATGGGCGGCTACGTGGAGTGGCCGGACCCCGGCGCGGCCGGCGGCATCGACGACGAGCCGAACTACGCCATCCAGCTCGCCGATGCCGGCCACTGGGAGCTGCGCGACATCATCGCCGTGGTCGAAATCGGCCCCAAGATCGTCTCTTCCCGGGACGGCCACCGTCTCGCCCACACCAGCCCCTACTACACACGGCGCCTGGAGCTCATCCCCGAGCGCCTGCAGAAGGTACGGCGGGCCATCGAGGAGCGCGACCTGGACCTGCTCGGCCCGGTGCTGGAAGAGGAATCGACCGACCTCCACCTGATCGCCATGTCCTCGCAGCCGCCGATCTTCTACTGGAGCCCGGGCACGGTCGCCGTGCTGCGCGCCGTCCGCGAGCTGCGCCAGGAAGGGCTCTCCGCCTACGCCACCCTGGACGCCGGCGCCAACGTCCACGTCATCTGCGACCCCGACTCCGAGGACGAGGTGGCCGAGCGCCTGGAAGACCTGCCCGCCGTGGGCTTCGTCATCCGCGACGGTGTGGGCGAAGGTCCGGAGTACGAGACCACGCACCTCTTCTAGATGCCCGAGGTCGTCCTCCTCAAGCTAGGCGGCAGCCTGATCACCGAGAAGTCGCGTCGGGAGACGGCGCGGCCCGACGTGATCGCCCGCCTGGCCGGGGAGATCGCCCGCGTGGCCGGCCATATCCCCGAGCGCATCGTCCTCGGCCACGGCAGCGGCTCCTTCGGGCATGTCGCGGCCAAGGAGCACGGTATTGCGGAGGGGCTTCGCTCCCGTGCGCAGCTCCCTGGCATCTCACTCACCCAGGAGCGCGCCGCGGCGC
>JANOCF010000962.1:0-2560 GCA_031412055.1 Holophagales bacterium
GAGACGGCGGCGAGGCCGGCTTCGTCCAGCGAGCCGAGCCGCACCCGGTAGAGGAGCTGGGCCACCTTCCGCGAGAGCCAGTAGCCGATCCGGAAGTAGAAGTAGGCGTTGAAGGCCGGCACGATCTCCCGGGCATAGCGCCCCACGCGGTCCAGGACTACCTCCCGCGGCACGCCCTGCTCGCGGCTGAAGGCGTCCACGGTCTCCAGCACCTTGGGATCGAACTTCAGCCGGTCCACCAGCACCTGCCGCTTGGTGCGCTGGAACGGCCGGATCTCCATGCGCAGCCGGGTATTCAGCTCGTCGATGACCCGGTTGGCCCGCTGCCGCAGGAACCACCGGACCCCCGGCATCAGCAGGCGGTCCAGGGCCGCCCAGGCGGAGAGCACCAGGAGGAGCAGGAACAGCCAGAAGGGGAGGGTGACGGTCATGTCAGTTTCAGTTCCAACTCGGCCGCCGCTTTGGCGACGTTCTTCTCATACTCGTCCCCCGAGACCTGCTCGCGCAGCCTGTCGGTCACGGGGAGGACCATGGGCATGCTGCGCCAGTCCACGAAGCGGCCGGTGCGGCCGTCGACGATCCGCTTCTGCTCCACGGCGTGAGTGGCCTCGGGGAGGGGCACGTTGGCCAGCGCGCGCTCGAGGCTGCGCAGGAAGGCCTCATCCTGCGGGCTCAGGAAACGCAGGTACTTGCGGCCCTGCGAAGCCGTGTGGAAGTGGGCGGGCACGAAGAGCACGCCGTCCAGCCGCAGACGGTCGCAGGCCAGGACCATCAGGGCCATCACGTCCGAGAGCATGCCCAGGCCGGGGTTCTTCTGGCCGGGCAGGCGGGGGCGCTGGGGGCTGAACCCGGTGCGGGGGTTCTGCATCAGCAGCCACTCGATGCGCAGCAGAGCCAGTCCGGGAGCCGTGGCGCGGTCGATCCGCACCCGCGACTCGATCAGCAGCTCGGTTTTGTCCTGATCCCCGAACAGGCGCAGGGTGTCCCCGGAAGGGTTGTCCAGGTCCATCTCCAGCGTGGGATGGATGAAGCCCAGGTCGCGGACCCGGCCGAGGAGCCCGGCCCGCTCCAGCGTCAGCTCCAGCCCCTGGAGCGAGTAGTAGCCGAGGAGCCGCCGCGGACGCTGCGGCGCGGCCATGCCGGGGAGGATGTCGTCGGCCGTGATCCCCCAGTCGCCCTCGGAGGGACCAGCCGAGCTGTCCGACCCATCCCCGGTCAGCTCGTGCGGCGCGAGCCCCCGGGCCATCTGCCGGTAGCGGACCAGAGTGATGTCCTCGGTGCTGGGCGGCTCCACGGCCCGGCCGCGGTTGAGCAGGGTGGAGAGGAAGCGCGCGCTGTAGCGCCAGGCGTTCATCCCGTAGCCGCCGCCGAGCACGATTGTCAGGGGCAGGCTGCGCTCCTGCGAGCGGACGCGGGAGACCACGAAGCGGTCGCGCTCCAGCAGCCCCTGCGCCGAGATCTTCCAGTTGCCGATCTGGTCGTCCGCCGCGGGATCGCTGCCGGCCAGGTAGAAGACCATCTCGGGCCGGAACTGCTCCAGGATCCGGGGCAGCCGCGAGCGCACCGCGCCCAGGTACTCGGAGTCCTGGACGGCTCCGCTCAGCTCCACGACCGTGGCCTCCACCGCGCCCTCGCCGCCGTTGGTCTGGTTGTGGATCGAGAAGGTGTGGACCGTGGGGTCCTCGGCGAAGATGGCGCGGGTGCCGTCGCCGTCGTGGAGGTCGAGGTCGACGATCAGGACCTTGCCTTCGAACCCCGCGGCCCGCAGGTCGGCCACGGCCGCGCCCACGTCGTTGAACAGGCAGAAGCGCTCCCCGCGTCCCGGAAAGGCGTGGTGGAACCCGCCCCCGAGATTGACCGCGATGCCTCCCGACGCCAGCGCCAGGCGGGTGGCGAGCAGGGTCCCGCCCACCATGAGCCGCTGGGACTCCACGATGCGCTGCGCCGCGACCTCGGTGAGCTGGAAACCGATGGCCGGGGTGAGCGCGTCGGGGTTGTCCAGGGAGTCTAGATACTCGTCCGTGTGGACGCGCCGCAGGTGGCGGAAGTCGGCGGTGTAGGGCCGGTGGACCGCCGAGCTGTCGAGCAGCCCTTCGGAGTCGAGGAAGACCAGGATGCGCTCGCCCCGGACCATGTCGTAGGTGACCCCCGGGAGGTCGAGCTGGTAGCGGCGGGTGTAGACGAAATCCACCTGTGGGCGCTGGAACAGCCGTCGCCCCTTCCGGAGCCACGCCTCCACGCGCTTGAGGGGATGCCGCACGGGGTCACTTTAGCGCATCTTCACCCGCGTGGCCCCCCAGCTTCCGGACTCCAGGGGGGCGTCGCCGAACGACTCGACCCGCGGGTCCCGTCCCAGGATCGTGCGCACGGCCTGGCGCTGCACGCCCATGCCCTTGCCGTGGATGATCCGCAGCTCGCGCAGCCCCTTGTCATAGGCCGCGTCCAGGTAGTCGCGCACCACGTCGGGCACCTCGGCGGGACGGAAGCTGTGCAGGTCGAGCACGTCCGTGATCGGCAGCTCGACGAGCTCTTCCCACGCAGTGTCGTCCGGCTCGTCCTC
>JANOCF010000963.1:0-1632 GCA_031412055.1 Holophagales bacterium
GTTGCCCACAAAAGATCGAACTTCTGTTCTAGCTTTCCCGCAATCAGCCTGCCGCTGTAGAATCCCGCTCCGATTTCAGCCAGACAATTGAGACCACGGCGGCCCGCGGGCCGTCCGGGAGAGGGACCATGGAAAACGAGAGCAAGTCGATGGAGACCTGGTGCGGCGTGGTGATCGCGCTGTTCGCCGCCGTGCTGGCCGTCACCGACCTGGGCGCGGGCAAGTACGGCGACGACGAGCTGATCGCCCACAACGAGATGGCAGGCGCCTATCTCTGGTACCAGTCCACGGGCAACAAGGACACCCTGGTGGAAGGCCCGCGCGACACGCTGAAGGGGCGGGCCGACGCCGGCTCGATCCAGCCCGCGCAGCTCCCCGCCATCCGCAGGATGATCGGCGACCTGGACGCGGACGGCGCGCGCTACGGCAAGGAGAAGAAGGAGATCCTCCTGGGCTCGAAGACCGTGGGCCAGGAAGGCTGGGCCCAAGACGTGGCCGGCGAGATGGGCAAGATCACCGGCGCCGAGGAGTGGAAGGGCAAGGCCGCGGCCCTCGACGAGGTCGGCAACACCTTCGACACCGCGACCTTCTTCCTGCAGATCTGCCTGGTGATCGGCGCCATCAGCCTGATCCTCCAGCAGGACCGGATGCGCCGCACGTTCTTCACCGCCATGATCGTCCTGGGACTGGTGGGGACCGGGTTTTCGATCCAGGCGTTCCTGCAGGCAGGCGCACTGGGCTGATCCGGTCCCGCTGTACTCTCTTGCGAGTGAAGCCGCTCCCCATCCTCTACCAGGACGAGCTCCTGGTCGCCGTGGACAAGCCTTCGGGCATGGCCGTCCACCGGGGCTGGTCGAAGGAGCGGCACGTGGTGCTGACCCTGCTGCGCGACCGGCTCGGCCGGCATCTCTACCCCGTCCACCGGCTGGACCGCGCCACCAGCGGAGTCCTGATCCTGGCGCTCGATCCGGGTACGGCCCGCCGGATCCAGGAGCGCTTCACGGCCGGCGAGGTCCGCAAGCGCTACCTGGCCCTGGTGCGCGGCATTCCGCCCGAGGAAGGGGTGATCGACAGCCCGGTTCCACGGTCGCCCCGCGGCCCCCGGGTACCGGCGGTCACCCGGTTCCGGCGTCTCGGCACGTTCGAGCGCTATGCCCTCGTGGAAGCCGTGCCCGTGACCGGGCGGCTGCACCAGATCCGGCGCCATCTCAAGCACCTGAGCCATCCGCTGATCGGCGACGTCCGCTACGGCAAGGGCGAGCACAACCGGCTCTTCCGCGAGCGCTTCGGGCTCCACCGCCTGGCTCTTCACGCCCTGGAGCTGGAGCTGCCTCACCCCGCGGACGGCCGCCCTCTGAAGATCTTCGCCCCCGTGCCCGAAGACCTGGCCGGCCCGCTGCGCGCCATGGGCCTCCCTGTCCCTTCTCTTGTAGACTGAAGAACAACATGGCCGGCTCCTTGGAGTTCGACTGGCAGAGGTACCAGGAAGCGGCGCTCGCAGCCTGCCGCGTGGCTGGGGACATCCACCGGTCCCACTTCCGCTCTCCCGGTCTCGCCGTGCAGCTCAAGGAGGACTCGACCCCGGTCACGCGCTCGGACCAGCTGGCCGAGGAGGCCATCCGCGAGACGCTC
>JANOCF010000964.1:0-2429 GCA_031412055.1 Holophagales bacterium
CTGCGGCTCGACCGCCGTTACAACACCCTGAGCACCCCGGCCCTGCGCCGCCGCATCCGCCAGCGCGTGAGCCTGGAAGAGCGCGAGTACCTCCTCACCCTCTGCCTGAGGGCCGACCGGCTGGAGGAGAGCGCCCGCTACGACCTCATGGAAGAGGTGGGAAGCCACTACCGCCAGCGCCTGGAGATCGACGCCCCCCAACTCTCCAACGAGAACCTGGTGCGGGACCTCACGGCCGTGCTGTACAACGTAGGCGAGGGCTAACGGCGACCGAACCGACTCTTGCGGTAGGGGAAACGGCGCCTTCCCCAGGATGGGCAGCGATCCGGAGAGGCTCCCGCAACTGCGGGAGCGGTTGCCGGACGATCCGGAAAGGTTCTCGAAGCACGCGGAGTCGCTGCCGCGGCATCCGGGAAGGATCCGAAGGTTTGGGAGCGGCTGCCCCGAGATCGGGAAAGGGTCCCGGGGAATCCGGAAAGCCTGCCGGACGATCGGGAAGGACTTGCGGAAGACGCGGAGCGGTTGACGGAAAACGCGGCACCGTTTCCCGCAGCTCCGAAGCGGCCTCCGCAAGACCCGGAAAGGGCTCCGCAAGAGCAGGAGAGGCTTCCCAAGGCGCGGAGCGGACGCCCGAAGACGCGGGGCGGACGCCGTGAGGCGCGGGCTTGGCGCCGGTAGGCACGGAAAACGCTCTGGAAGAGGGAGGAGGGGGCCGGATGCCCCGGAGCGGGAGCCGCATCCAATGGAGAGAATCCCAAGGTCGTGGAGGCTCCGGCCGCCCTTCTCCCCCGCCTCCCCCTATCTCATTTGTCCCTCATCCTACCACCGAGGTATGCTGAGGCATGATCAAGAGAACCTTCACCGCGATCCTGGAGAGAGAAGGAAAGCTCTTCGTGGCCCTCTGCCCCGAGCTCGATGTCTCCAGTCAGGGTATGACAGTCGAGGAGGCCACGAGCAATCTCAAGGAAGCGGTCGAGCTGTTCCTGGAGTGCGCCGATCCGGCCGAGATCGAGACCCGGGAGTTCGGCGAAGTGTTCGTCACCCGGTTCGAAGCCATGCATGGGTAGACTGCGGGTCCTCTCCGGCCGACAAATCTGCCGGATCCTCGAACAGCATGGCTTCTCGGAGGTGCGCAGGCGCGGCAGCCACGTCGTGATGCAGCTCCAGACCGCGCAAGGCTCCATCACCGTGCCGGTTCCGGATCACGAGGAGGTCGCCATCGGCACCCTCCTCTCGATCATCCGCCAGAGCGGCCTCGGGCGGGCGCCCTTCGAGCCCTGAGCCGGACGACTTACGCCGGACTTGCAATCCGGAAACACATGTGGCATACTGCATCCCGTCTGGCAAAACGACCAGGCTGATTCTCTTGGGGCCCCTAGCGGCCCGGCGGTGGCCTCCCCGGCCCAGTCCTCCGTCCACTCCTTCTTCTATCCGCCGGAACATCGGAGCGTCGCGCATACGACGGCCTCAAAAAAGGCCCGCGCGTCCCTCAGAAAGCACACGTACACTTGACCAATTTTTCTTCGTTCGATCTTCATCCGGACCTGCAGCGCGCCATTGCCGACCTCGGCTTCACCGAGCCGACCCCCATCCAGAAGGACGGCATTCCGCCGGCCCTGGAAGGCAAGGACGTCCTCGGCTGCGCCATGACCGGAAGCGGCAAGACGGCCGCGTTCCTGCTGCCGATCCTGCAGCGCCTCCTGACCACCCCCAAGCGTGGCGTCACCCGCGCCCTGGTCCTCGCCCCCACCCGGGAGCTGGCGGCCCAGATCGTGGAGGTGTTCCACGACCTCGCCAAGCACACCCAGCTCAAGGCGGCGGCGGTCTATGGCGGCGTCGGAATGGAGCCCCAGGAGAGGGCCCTGCGCCGCGGCATCGACGTCATCGTCGCCTGCCCGGGCCGCCTTCTCGATCACTTCCAGTACCCCTATGCCAAGCTCGACAGCCTCGAGGTCCTGGTGCTGGACGAGGCGGACCGCATGCTCGACATGGGCTTCCTCCCGGACATCCGCCGGGTGCTCAAGCACCTGCCGACCGTGTCCCAGACGCTGCTCTTCTCGGCCACCATGCCGCCGGCGATCCGCGACCTGGCGCATCAGCTCATGCGCAGCCCCGTGTCGCTCAACGTCGAGCGCCCGGCCGCGCCGGCCACCGGCGTCCGCCAGGAGATCTTCCCCGTGCGGCAGGACCTCAAGTCCGCCCTGCTGGTCGAGATGCTCCGGCGTGGCGACGACATCCAGAGCGCCCTGGTCTTCACGCGCACCAAGCACCGGGCCAACCGCCTGGCGGAGTACCTGACCAAGCACGGCGTCCCCTGTGAGCGCGTGCACGGCAACCGCAGCCAGGCCCAGCGCACCCAGGCCCTCGCCGGCTTCAAGAACGGCGACTATCGGGTCCTGGTGGCCACGGACGTCGCGGCCCGCGGCATC
>JANOCF010000965.1:0-3988 GCA_031412055.1 Holophagales bacterium
CGACATTCGCCAGCCCGTAGCCTTGCGCCTTGACGAGCTCGCCGTTCCGAACCACGGCGATCGAAAGCCCTGGAATCCTCTGGCTCTCCATCTGGGCCTTGACATACTCGTCGATCTTTTCGCCTGGCGCCGAAACCGCCCAGGCCGAGGGCAGGCTCGACAAGACCAGCACGAACAGGGCAGCGGCCATGGATACGCGTGTGGGCTTCATACCGCTACCTCTCGCAGTCTCTTGATCATCAGGCCCGCAACCACGGTCAGGAGCAGCATCGCCGTGGCCACTTCAAACCCTATTGTCAGATTCATCGTGAGCGTGTGCGCCGAGAAGGGTGCGCGGCTGTAGTGGGCGAGGCCGTCAAAACCGAATGCGCCGTAGAGGCCGACCACGGCGAGACCGGTAAGACGGTAGCCGCGGCGGAGCAGCAGGTATCCGGCAACCCCGACCAGGGTGACGCCGGCCCACGCGGCATACACCTCCGCGGCCGAAAGCCACGCCGGCAGATTCGGGTACTCTTCCACGAAGACCGCGTTGTGGACGTGATGGAAAAGGCTGGCGCTGCCGTAGCCAGCAGGAGGATCAGCAATCCATCGACACGTCTTGCCTGCCCTTGAGCTTCCATGCCCGCCTCCCTCCGTTAGTCCTCGATCGCCTGGTAGACCGAGGTCCAGAAATCCGAGTAGATCTTCGGTCCCTCCGGGGATGTCCAGGAGAGTTGCGTCAGCAGGATCGCCACCATTTCCTCCCTGGGGTCCGACCCCCAGGAGGTCCCCAGGCCGCCTTCCCAGCCGAACCGTCCGGGAACCGCGGACACGTCATCGCGGCAGATGAACATGGATACTCCGAGCCCCCAGCCGCGGTTGCCGCCGAGAAAGACGGGGTTCGCCGCCCGCTGCTCCGGCGTCAGTTGGTCGCAGGTCATGAGCTCGACTGAAGGGCGCGACAGGATGCGCTCGCCTTCATGCCGGCCCTTGTTCAGCATCATCCGGCCGAAGGCGAGGAAATCGTCGACAGTCGAGACCAGTCCCCCGCTGGCCGACGGAAACGCAGGCGGGCGGCTCCACTGGCTCTTGTCGTCGGCACTGTCGTAGACCTTGAGCGCCCCGGTTTGATCAGACTCGTAGCTGGTCGCCAGTCGGTCAAGCTTCTCCGCGGGCACGCTGAAAGCGGTGTCCTTCATGCCCAGCGGCTCGAAGATGCGCTCGCGCAGAAAGGTTTCCAACGGCTGGTCCGCGGCGCGTGCGATCAGTACGCCCAGCACGTCGAACCCGATGTCGTACATCCACATCTCGCCGGGCTGGTGCATCAGCGGCAACGTCCCCAGGCGGCGCATCCACTCGTCCGGTCCCGGCAGGAT
Organism: Holophagales bacterium; assembly: GCA_031412055.1. Taxonomy (GTDB): domain Bacteria; phylum Acidobacteriota; class Thermoanaerobaculia; order Multivoradales; family UBA5704; genus DATMER01. The sequence goes on from JANOCF010000965.1 coordinate 1,356, forward strand.
CTGAGGCTTTGGGGGACCGAGGAGGAATTGATTCTTGTTGGCGGCCTTGACGATCGGATAGGCGGACGCCTCCGGTTCCATGATGTAGCCGAAGCCCATCCGGAGGGTCAGCAGGTCGCGCAGGCTGATCGGCCGCTCCGCGGGGACAGTATCGCCGACACCGTCGAGCGGACCGTCGAGCCGCTTCAAGACCTTGCGGTCGGCCAGCTCGGGCAGCAGCTCGTCCACCGGATCGTCCAGACGCAGCCGACACTCCTCCACGAGGATCATGGCCGCCGCGGCCGCCACCGGCTTGGTCAGGGAGGCGATGCGGAAGATCGTGTCGCGCCGGATCGGCTCGCCGCCTGCCGCCTTGGCACCGATCGCCTCCACGTGCACCTCGTCCCGGCGGCTGACCGCCGTGACCATCCCGGGCAGGGTGCCGCGCTCGGCGTAACCGGCCATGACGTCGCGCATACGGCCGAGCCGCGCCTTCGAGAGTCCGCTGCTCACTGGAAGGTCCAGGTAGCCTGTCCGTTGCCCAGGAACTTGAGGAGAGATTTCCCCAAGTGAAGCTCCTTCTGCTCGGGCTCGCGGCTGACGCGCAGGATCATCTCTCGTATCCCCTTTGCCGAAGTGGCGTCGGCCATGACGCGCAGCTTGAAGTCATCCGGCCCTTCCAGCGTCGTCACCTTGCCATCAGGTTTGGAGAGATAGCCCAACGCCTGGCACATCTCGATGAGTTGCGCCGCCGTCGGCGAGTCGAGGTTGATCGTGAGGCCGGTGACGTCCTGCAGGTAGGGTCGAGCGGGAGCCGACTTCAGCACCGCGGCATAGCGTTCCAGCAGCGCTTTCCGGCTGATCTGATTCTGTTTTCCTTCAACGGGGTTCCACTCGGCCAGGAAGCGGGGGTGGTATTCCATGATCCAGACTTGGAAGCCAGGGGACTCCGGGGTCTTGGGAGCTCCCATGAAGAACCAGGGAACCTGTGCGTCCTTGAACTGCCGGGTAATCGGCGCCGGCCCGACCGCGAACCTGGAGGGCTGCTCGTTCACCAGCGATTGCAAAGCGCCCGGCTGCTCCACTCCGAAGGCGATGCCGCTGGCGCCGAGGCCTCCCACGGCCGAGTTGGAGGCGTCAAAAAATTCGAAGTAGGTGTTGGTGCCGTAGAAGTAGAGTCCCGAGTAGCTCATGTCGGTGCGGACGGTGGTCCGGATCTCCGACGGGGCGAACGGGCCGCGGAGGAAGTCGCTGCTCTCGATCGCCTTGTACGTGGCCGGGTCGAGGACCACGTAGAAGTGGTTGAGAGGGACCGGGAAGGAAGGCTTCTTCGGCCCTTCCCCCCGGACCTGGGAGGCAACAGCAAGGCCGATCGCTCCGAGCAACAGGGCTGTCTTGATCATGGCACGATGATATAGCAGGACCCTGGTAGAAGGGCCTCCTCCTGTTCCTTGCTCTTACGCCCCACTTTCGGCAGAATGCCGCTGATGAGCGACCGTTCGACCATCGAGTGGACCGATGCCACGTGGAACCCGGTCCGGGGCTGCACCAAGATCACGTCCGGCTGCGCCCACTGCTATGCCGAGACCTTCGCCGAGCGCTTTCGCGGCGTGCCCGGCCATCCCTACGAGCAGGGGTTCGACCTGCGTCTCGTGCCCGGGAAGCTGACGCAGCCGCTCCAGTGGCGGCGCCCCCGGATGATCTTCGTCAATTCGATGAGCGACCTGTTCCACGAAGGGGTGCCGGACGACTACATCGTCGAGGTCGTCCAGGTCATGCAGCACGCCAACTGGCACACCTACCAGGTCCTGACCAAGCGGTCGGAGAGGATGCGCGACCTCCTGGGCACGAAGCTGAGGTTCGCCGCGGAGGAGCCGCACATCTGGTGGGGAGTGAGCGTAGAGAACCGCTCCCAGGGGCTCCCGCGCGTGGACCATCTGCGGGCCGCCCCCGCCGCGGTGCGGTTCCTCTCGGTCGAGCCGCTCCTCGAGTCGCTCGGCAGCATCGACCTCACGGGCATCCACTGGATCATCCTGGGAGGCGAGAGCGGTCCCGGAGCCCGGCCGCTCGAGAAGTCCTGGGTCCTGGAGATCCGGGATCAGTGCGAGGCCGCCGGCATTCCGTTCTTCTTCAAGCAGTGGGGAGGAACGCGGAAGTCAAAAGCCGGCCGGGAGCTAGATGGTCGCACCTACGACGGTATCCCGCAGAAGCTTCAAAAAGACAGGTAGAGACGCTCCCAGTCCTTAAACACCAACCTGCCGGGTGGTAAAACGTCGGGGCGTCTCCGCAGCGGCAATACCGGTGCAATCCTCTCTGCCCTCCGACGTCACCATCCCAGCGACAACCAGATGGCTACACAGGCAGATGGCTACACACGATCACCCCCTCCGGGGGCTTTTCTGCCGCGCAGGCTTCTAGCCACGAAGCCAACTCTTCGCATCAAGCTGTTCGACGGCCGCTTCGTAGCGAGACTGGGTCGTGGTCGCATCACCTCCAGCGCTTGCGCCGAGGAGGCCGTAGATGTGCTCCGCGAGAACGGAGCCAACGGCGTGGAGTGCATCGTGCCGAGTCAGACCCTCTGCCTGAAGGCGCGCCATGGTTCTGACCACCGGTTCAAGGTTCTCGGCGACCTGGTTCTTGACGACCTTCACGCC
>JANOCF010000966.1:0-11116 GCA_031412055.1 Holophagales bacterium
TGTCGTGCTGGACCTGGCTTTGATAGTCCCCAACCGATCCCTTGAACAGATCGTGCATCCCGCTCTGGATGAGGACGACTGCGTTGAAGCCCTCCGTGTCCAGGGTTGCGAGCTTCTTAAAGGCAGAGGGGTCTCCGTGAAGCATGCTCCGGATCCAGTCGAGGCACATGCCGTGGCAGATCCCCTCGCCCAGGCCGCGCTGGTGATGAGGGGCCATGAGCTTGGCCTTGTAGCGATCCAGGAACTCCGCCCCGGATTTCGGACGGCTCGGTGTGGCGGATGTATTGCCCATGGCTCCTTGGCCTACGGAAACAGCTGGCTCGCGGGCACCACTTGGCGCGGGATGCCCGGGGCCGACCAGAGCAGGCGCACGCCCGCGGCGCCGGTGGTGTCGTGGTACTCCAGCCGAATCGTGTAACGCTTGCCGCCCTGGAGCTGGATGGTTCCCTGGCTCACCCGCGACGAGTGATCGGTCCAGTCGTTCACAACCTGGACGCCGTTCACCCAGAGCCGGGCTCCGTCGTCGCTGCGCACGTGGAACGTGTGCGGCCCGCTCACCTCGGCCTCGATCTGCCCGGTCCAGCGCGCGCTCCAGCGGTCGGTCCCGATCCTTGACACGGGCGAGCCCGCGCCCCAGTTGAAGTTGACGGTGGGATCGACCCGCGTCACCGAGGTCCCGCTGAACCCCGGTCCGGAGAAATAGGTCCCGGTCAGCCCGATGCCGTCCGCCTTCTCGGCCTTGCGGAACTTCGCGGTCCGGGTGGTGTCCGTCTCGGGCGTGGTGACGTCGTGGGTGGCCGCGCCGCCGTCCGACCAGGACAAGAATTCGTACAGATCATCGCCGAGCGTCTGGGGCGACACGGTGCCGATGCTGCGGATCACGCCCACCACGCCGACTTCCGAGAACGGAGCCGGGTGCGGCGTTCCATCCAGGGTGAGTTGCAGGCCCGGCGGATCGCTCACCAGGTTGAGAGTCGCGAGCCGCGGCACGACGTCCACGAAGGTGTGCGCCACCAGGCCGGTGGAGTCTCTCGCGAACAGGTGCACGCGGTACCAGATGTTGGGCGCGGTCTCGCCCTGGCGCGGAATCGTGAAGGTGCCCTCCGCGATACCGGGCGTTTCGAGCAGGAATGGATGGATGTGCTCATCGTGGTGGAAGTCGATCTTCCACGTCAGTGCCGTAGCGGGCAGGGCTCCGTCCTCCGAGTCCGCCGCACCGCCCCGGAAAGCGAGCGTGTCCCCAGCACGGAAGAGCGTACCAGTCGTGGGCGTCGCAATCGCGGCCGCGGGCCTGTGGCCGTCCACGACCTCCAGCTTCGCGGCCCGGCTGGTGGCCGTACCGAACGAGTTCTTCACCACGACGTCGAAGCGGGCGCCGTTGTCGGCCAGGGAGGCTGAGGGGAGCGTGTACCGATCGGCCGTGGCGCCTGGAATGACCGCGCCGTTGCGCCGCCACTGATACGAGAGCGGCGCGGCGCCGGCGACGTCGACCGAGAACGTCGCCGGCTCCCCCGCCGCTACGCGCAGGTCCTCCGGCTGGGTCGAGACCGACGGCGCCCGGCTGCCGGTGTAACGCACCTGGTAGACCGCGCCGCCGTGGTGCGGCAGGTAGTAGAAGCTGCCGTCTTCGCCCACGGTCAGGCCCAGCGGGGACTCGATGCCGCTGGCGAAGGGAAAAGTCTGCCCTGTCTCAGGATCGAACCGCCGGATCCAGCCGTTGCAGTAGTCGGAGTAGAGATACGACCCGTGGTATTCATCCGGAAACAGCGGCGTCGGCGGGTCATAGAACGCGCCGCCCGTAATGGCACAGCCCTTCTCGGGACCGTTGCCATGGGCATAGATGTAAAGCGGTGCCGCGAAGCGCGGATCGTTGGACGCGCCCTCGAACTCCGGCCAGCCGTAGTTGGCCCCGGCCACGCCGACGTTGATCTCCTCCCAGGTGCGGTGGCCGACGTCGTTGATGAACATGCGCCCCGTGCCCCGTTCGAAGACAAAGCTGAAGGGGTTGCGCAGCCCGAGCGCCCAGATGGCCCGCGCCAGGCCGGTGGTCCGGTTGTAGAACGGGTTGTCGGCCGGGATGGAGCCGTCCTTGTTGAGGCGCAGGATCTTGCCGAACGGATTGGCGAAGCTCTGGGCAAGGGCCGGGATGTAGTTCTCCCCCACCGAGACGTAGAGCTTGCCGTCCGGCCCGAAGCGCAGGGTTCCGGAGTTGTGCAGCTCGGTGACCAGGTGCGGCAGCTCGAGCAGCACGGTCTCGCTGCCCTTGACCGCGACATCCCCGTCGGCACCGTCGGCGGTAAAGCGGCTGATCCGGTTGTGGGCCGTCGGCCGGCGCGCCGTGTAGTAGACATAGACGTAGTGGTTCTGCTCGAAATCGGGGTCGAGCACCACGCCGAGCAGCCCGCGCTCGCCGTGCGCGTACACGCGGACGGTCGCGAACGGCTTCGGGAGCAGTACGCCGTCCTTGATGACGCGCAGTCGGCCTTTCTCTTCGCAGACGAACACGCGTCCGTCCGGGGCGACGGCCATGGCGGTCGGCCGGTCGAGACCCGTGGCGATGGCGGTCTCGACGAACCCTTCCGGCAGGGTGGCGGCGAGGGCCGGAGCGGCAGGGAAAACCGTGATCGACACGGCCGCGAAGACAAGGATCAGGGCCAGGGTGCGAAAAGCGAGACTGCGAGCAAGCATGGGGGGAGTTTACCGGAAGGAGCCCCGCCCCGGCATGGAACCGGGGCGGAGACGAGCAGTCCAGTGCTCGCCCTAGGCTCTCCATCAGCCGTCCTTACGCTGGAATCATTGGTATCCCCACGGGGACCAGTTCGAACACACTCCATCTCAGTTAGGGAACGGCTTGTTTGCGTTGTCTATGCAGCAACTCAACCTCGCGCTGCCAGAGCTTGGCGTAGTCGACTTCCTGCCATTCCGGGAACCAGGGTCCGCCGCGAGTGAAGTGAATGCCGCGGGGGCAGGAGCCCTCCGGGGGCGTGCTCCACCCTTCCAGCCAGTTCCAGGTCTCCGGGATCGAACCGATCTCTTCGTCCTTGAGCCAGGTGAACCGATGAAGAAAGGCGCCCGTCTCCGTGTTTGCCACCTCGGGGGTCACGATCCGGTTCGCCGGGTGAGCACAGTTCCACAGCACGAAGCTGGACCAGTTCTTCCGCGGATAGACGGACTGCGGACGCCCATCCATCTTCACGGTCTCCGACGGGCGGTAGTCGTGCTGCACGCACATCACGGCATACCGGGGGTCCCTCAGGCTCCAGAGCTCGGCGAGGTCGCCCGTGAACAGGAAGTCGCAGTCGACGAACAGCGCCCAGCCCTGGTAGTCCATGAGCGCGGGCACGAGGAAGCGCGTGTAGGTGAACTCCGTGGAGGCGAGAGGATCCGCCGGGCGCCAGTACAAACCGGACTGCCGGAGCTCGTCCGCGATCAGTGGACGAACCTTGACCGGAGAGGACGCATGACGCACCAGGGAATGGACACATACGTCGTATGCCTCGACCTCTCTGGAGTCCCAGCCGATGAAGACAGGCATTTCGTTCATCTCAAGACACCTCCTCAGAAAGCTCACAGTTGGACATCGCCCCAACCCGGCTCAAGTGGTCCGACAGCTTCCGCGCGAGTACCTGGGCATTCGAGCCGCGCATCATGGAGCCGTGATCCCCGGGCACCGGATAGATCTCCAAGCCGCCCTGCGCCATCGCCCCCCAACCCAATGCCGGATCAAACTGCGTTTCGGGTGGGTTGTCCTCGGCGCGGAAGAGTGTGATCGGCCCCGGGTAGGGGTGCAGTGAATGCCGCTGCATGGCCCGGGTATGGGCCTGCCAGATGCCTCGCTGGCGCCGGGCGGCGTCCCGGTCGTAGGCCGGCGGCAGGAGGCCTTCGGATTGGAGGCGCTCAAAGACGAGGTCCAGCTGCTTCTCCGCATCCATGAGACGCAACTCCTCGGCAGAGATTGCAAGGTGGGCCGGGAGCAGACCCGCCAGCAGGCCCGTATCGTCGAACTCCTCCGGAGCCTCTTCGGGTGGACGGAGGTGGGTATCGAGGACGGCCAGCAGGTCGACGGTCTCACCCAGGCTCCGGAGCTGATGCGCGAGCTCCAGTGCCACCCTGCCTCCAAACGACCAGCCCACCAGGAAGTAGGGACCGTGCGGCTGCACCTTCCGCACCGCATCAAGGTATAACGCAGCCAGCTCCTCCACCGCGTCGAGCGGCGGACGGTCGTCGACAAGCCCGGGTGCTTGGAGGCCATAGACCGGCTGGTCTGGGCCGAGATGGCGCGCCAGCTCAAGGTAGCTGAAGACATCGCCGCCGAGCGGATGGACGCAGAAGAGCGGAGGGCGCTTACCCGCGGGCTGCAGCGCCACCAAGGGACGGTAGACCTGGGGCTCGGACACCTCCCGCAGGTGGCTCGCCAAGGTTTCGACAGTCGGGTTTTCGAGCAGGATGGCCACAGGAACCTTGCGCCCCAGGCTTTCGCCGATCCGGTAGGCTACCTGCACGGCCAGCAGCGAGTGTCCGCCGAGCTCGAAGAGGTCGTCGCGCACTCCGATGGGCCGTACGTCCAGCATCTCCTCCCAGATGCGGGTCAGCTCAAGCTCCAGGGTGTCCCGCGGCGGCACGTGGCCAGCGCGTTCGGGTGCGGCCTCCGGGTCCGGCAGGGCCTCGAGGTCGACCTTGCCGTTCCGGTTCAGCGGCAGGCGGTCCAGGATGACCAGACGGGAGGGAATCATGGCGCCGGGCAGCCGCCGCGCCAGCCAGGCGCGCAGGCGGGAGCCAAGGATTCGCGAGCCTGCTGACGGCACCAGCCAAGCCACCAGCATCGGCTCGCCGTCCTCGCGGGGGCGCACGGATACGGCGCAGGCCTCGATATCGGGATGGGTCCTCAGCACGCCAACGATCTCGTCCGGCTCGATGCGGATGCCGCGGATCTTCACCTGGCGGTCAACTCGGCCCATGATCTCCAGGGTGCCGTCGGGCCGGTAGCGGCCGGCATCGCCGGAGCGGTACACGAGATCTTCGGGATCGTCCCGGAAGGGGTTGGGGACAAACTTTTGGGCATTCTCGTCGGGCGCGTTGAGGTAGCCGAGGCTGCGGAAGGGGGTGCGGATCACGATCTCGCCCGGCTCGCCCGGGCCGCAGAGCACTCCGGAGGGAGTGAGCACCAGCGTCTGCGCCTGCGGCAGGGGCCGCCCCACCGGCTGAACGCCGGGCGCAATCGCGGACGGCAGGATGGTGAACGCCTTGGACTGGGTGGTCTCCGTCGGACCGTAGAGGTTGGCCGCGCCCCCTCTGGGTGGCCGGCTCACCCGCCGCCAGCGGTTGACGAGAGCATCCGAGAGGGGCTCGCCCGCAAAGAGGGTCCAGCGCAGGTCGGGCAGCTCGTCGTCATCCGAAGCAAAGGCGAGCCAGGCCTGGGCGACGGAGGGGACCACGTGCAGGACGGTGATCTTCTCGCGCCGAATCCAGGCGAGCGCGCGGTCCGGGCGCTCGTCTTCGGACTCGGGCAGGTGAACGCTGGCACCGCTCGTCAGGGCAATGAAGAGGTCCCGCAGCACGGGGTCAAAGGAGAGGGCCGAGATCTGCGGCACCCGGTCCTCGGGCGACACTCCGAAGGTCTCGCGCTCCCAGCTCAGGAAGTGGCTGATCCCGCGATGTGAGCCGAGGATGCCCTTGGGTGTGCCGGTGCTGCCGGAGGTGAAGAGCACGTAGGCGGGGCCGCCGGGCTGGGGCTGTGGCAACACGGCGGCCCCGGCCCCGGCCGCCCAGTCGGCGTCCAGCGGCCGGCCGGTTTCCGGATCGACGCCCGCGCTCGGGACCGGGGCAGGGCCGGTGCTCGTACCATCTCCATGGCGCCGGACTTCCAGAAGGAAGCGCGGCTGTGCCACCTGCAGCATGACCTCCTGGCGGACGGGCGGCAGCCCGGAGTCCATGGACATCATGGCCGCACCGCTGCGCAGCGCCGCCACCACTCCGGCGACCATGCCGAAGCTCCGGACGCCGCGAACGGCGACGATGTCGCCAAGCTGCACGCCCGAGACCACCAGTCGGCGAGCCAGGTCGTCCGCGGCACGCAGAAGCTCGTCATAGGTCCACTCCTGGTCGCCTTGGCGGACGGCAATGCGGCCGGGGGCGCGCGCCGCCCACTCCGCGATCAGGTCCGGGATCGGCACGAAGAACGGCTCCGGCAGAGGAGCGGTGGGGTCCGGGACGACAGCCCGGAGCTCCGGCGCGACCAGGGAGCAGGAGGAGACCGCCGATCCGGGCGATGCCGCGGCCTGCTCCAGGAGATGCACGTACTGGTAAGCCATGGCGGCCAGCCGCTCCGGTGAGAACAGGGCGCTCCGTCCCACCAGGCGGACCAGGATCTCGCCGTTTGACTCGCCGACATAAAGGGTCAGATCGAGCTTGGACTCTGCCTCGCCAGGTTCCAGACCTGGCGCGAAGGCTCCGCCGCTCTCACCGAGCTGGAAGTGGTTGAACAGGACATCGAACAGCGGGTGCCGATTGCGGCTGCGCTCCGGCTGCACGTCCTCGACAATGCGCTCAAAGGGTACGTGGTGGTGCGCATGGGCGTCGAGCATCGCCTGCTTTACTCGGCCCAGGAGATCCACGAAGGTGGGATCGCCCGAGAGGTCGACGCGCAGGGGATGGAGGTCCACGAGCAATCCGATGATCCCCTCCAGCTCGACGTGGCCACGGTGCGCGGACGCCAGACCGATGGTCAGATCATCCTGGCCCGAGAGGCGGTGCAGGAGCACCTGGAGCGCCGCGGCTAGAACCATGCTTGGGGTACAACCCTGCCGCAAGGCGAAGGTCCGGAGGGAGAACCAGAGAGGCCGCGGCAGTTGGGCAGAAAAGGCCCGGCCGCGGGTGTCCAGCCGCTCCGGGCGCGGGCCGTCCGTGGGAAGCTGCAGCACCGGCACGGGACCGGCGAGCTGACGCCGCCAGTAGCCGAGCTGCTCCTCCAGCAAATCGCGCAGGTCTCGTCGCTGCCAAAGTGCGAAGTCGGCGTACTGGACAGGCAATTCGGGCAGGGGTGAGGGTTTGCCTGCCGCGAACGCACGGTACAGGGTCGAGACTTCCCGGGTCAGGATACGCATCGATTCGCCATCGCTGGCGATGTGGTGAACGGTGACCAACAGGGTGTAACGCTCGGACGTCCGGCGCAAAAGGGCCGCGCGGAAGACCGGCCCCTGCTCGAGGTCGAAAGGCCGGCCGGCCTCCAGAACTGAGAGCCGGTGGGCGAGCCCCTCCGCGGCGACCGCGGCGATCCCGGCGAGCCCGCTCAGATCCAACACGGGCAGAGGTACCTTGACGGCGGGATGGACGACCTGCACCGGTCCTCCGGCCGTGGAAGGGAAGGTGGTACGCAGAACCTGGTGGCGCCGCACCACCTCGGTCAGTGCGGCGCGCAGGGCTGCCACATCCAGAGGGCCCGGCAGGTCGACCGCCGCGGGCATGTTGTAGGCGGAGCTGTCCGGCTCCAGCCGATCGAGAAACCAGAGACGTTGCTGGGCGAAGGAAAGGGGAAGGACCTCGCCACGAGGAGCCGGCAGGATGGGAGGCAATCGGTGGGACCCGCTCTGCAGCAGGTCCTCGACGGCTTCGGCCAGGGAGACCGGCGTGGGTCGCTCGAAGAGGGTGCGCAACGGCAGCTCGACCCCGAGGGCTCGGCGCACCCGCGAGACGACCTGCGCCGCGAGCAGCGAGTGGCCGCCCAGCTCGAAGAACCCGCCGTCCGCGCCGACCTCGCGCTGAAGGACCTCGGTGAAGATCGCGGCCAGCAGCTCCTCGACGGGCGTGCGCGGGGCCGTGACAGACGCCGGCATCTCGTCGGGCGCCTGCGCCAGGATTTCCAGAGCCCGTCGATCCACCTTGCCGTTGGCAGTGAGCGGCAGGGTATCGAGAACACGGAAACGGGTGGGGACCATGACCTCCGGAAGACTCTCCCGCAGAGCTGCGCGCAACGCGGTCTCCGAAAGCGTGCCCTCCTCCGGCCGGCTTACGAGGAAGGCGACGATCGCCTGCCCGCCGAACGGGTCTTCCACCGCCACGACGGCAGAGTCACGGATTCCCTTCCGCGCCGCGAGTGCCGCCTCGACCTCGCCGAGCTCCACCCGGACGCCGCGGATCTTGACCTGGCGATCGGCCCGGCCCAGGTACTCCAGTCCGCCGTCACGACGGACGCGCGCGAGGTCGCCCGTCCGGTACAGGCGGCTGCCCGGCTCCGAGGCGAACGGATCGGGGACGAAACGCTCGGCCGTGAGGTCGGGCCGGCCGAGATAGCCGCGGGCAAGCCCGACTCCACCGAGGCAGAGCTCGCCGGCGATCCCGGCCGGAGAGAGGTGGCCCCAACGATCGAAGACGCCCACCCGCACACCGGCGATCGGGCTGCCCAGGAGCACTCGATCCTCTCCTCCGTAGGTTCCCGCGGTGGCGCAGACCGTGGTCTCCGTCGGCCCGTAGGCATTGACCACGCGGGTGCCGTTGCGGCTCCAGTTCCGGGCCAGTTCGGCCGGGCAGGCCTCACCCGCCACGACGAGGGATACAAGGTCCGGCAGCTCGGCATCTAAGGCCAGAGCCGCGAGAGCGGACGGAGGCAGGGTCGCGACCGTGATCGCACGGCGGCGCAGCAGCTCGGTCAGATCCGGTCCGGGCAGAAGATCGGCCCGGGGCGCCAGCACCAGCGCGGCGCCCGTCCGCAGGGCCATCGCGACCTCCGAGACGGACGCGTCAAAAGAGGGAGACGCGAACTGCAACACCCGGCTCTGCGGCCCCACCCCGAACCGCTCGGCCTGCTCCCGGGATAGGTTGTCAAGGCCGCGATGGGGTACGAGAACCCCCTTGGGCCGGCCAGTCGAGCCCGAAGTGTAGATGACATAGGCGAGGCTTTCCGGATCGGCGGGGGTCTCCAGGGTTTCCGGAATGTCGTCCGCACCGGGCGCCAGATCCTCGACGAGGACGGTCTCCGGGCCGGCCGGGAGTGCGTCGAGCAGCGTTCCCTGTGTGAGGACGAGGCTCACACCAGCATCCTCCAGCACATAGGCCAGGCGCTCCCGGGGCCAGACGGGATCGAGAGGCAGGTATGCGCCACCAGCCTTCCAGACCCCAAGGATGCCGGTGACCATCTCCGGCGAACGGTCGAGAAAGAGAGCGACCAGGCTTTCGCTCCCAATCCCTCTCGCACGGAGGACGCGGGCGAGCGCTCCGGCGCGCCGGTCCAATTCGCCGTAGGACATCTCCCCGCCGTCGTGGATCAGGGCGATTCGATCGGGGTGGCTCCGAGCCTGCCGCGCGAAGATCTCATGGAAGCCCTGCCCGCCAGTAAAGGAAGAATCCCAGCCGGCGAGGAGTTGGCAGCGCTCTGCGTCCCTCAGCAACGGCAGATCCGTCGCGGGCCGAGTACTGGGCCGAGTACTGCTGCCGTTGCTAGCGGCGAGGGCAGCAGCCATCCCCGCGAGCACGACCTGGAGGTGGGCCAGGAGCCGCTCGGCCATCAGGTCCTCGACGCGGGAGCGATCGTAATCGATCTTCACCCGCAGCCGCTCCCCTGGAGCCGCGACAAGGGCCAAAGGATAACCGGCCTGCTCCCGCGCCAGGACCTCGGAGACGCGCAGTCCCTGTTCCTCCTGCCGCTGCCGTAGCGTTTCATCAAGCGGATAGCTCTCGAAGACGAGGAGGCTTCCAAAGAGAGCCGCGCCAGGCGGCAGCTCGCTCCAGCCATGGATTCTCACCAGCGGAGCGTGCTCGTGCTGGCGCAGCTCCGAGCTCCAGTCCTGCAGCCCGCCGAGCCAATCCGCCAGGGGAGACCCGTCCAGCCGGGCGCGGACCGGGACCGTGTTGACGAACAGCCCAAGCATCTCCTCGACGCCTGGAAGCTCCGCCGGGCGCCCGGCCACGGTGGTGCCGAACACGACGTCGTCCACTCCAGCATAGCGGCCGAGCAGGACGGTCCAGGCGCCCTGGAGCAGGGTGTTGAGCGTCAACCGGTGTTTCCGGGCCTGCGCCTGGAGATCCGCGGTGAAAGCGCGATCCAGCCCGGCTTCGCGCGAGGCCGGCTCCGGTTTCGGCGTCCGAGGCGTCCGGGGCGTTCGAGGATGGACGAGCGGCAGCGGTGTCGGCTCTGTCCAGCCCGCCAGGCTCCGGCGCCAGAAGGTCTCGGCCTGTCCGAGCTCGCGGTGTTCGAGCCAGCCGATGTAGTCACGGTACGGCCGGCGCCGCGGAAGGCGCGGCTCGCTCGCCTTCGAAAGCGCGTCGTACGTGGCCAGGAGCTCCCCGGCTACTGCGGAGAGCGACCAGCCGTCCAGGATCGCGTGATGGTAGGTCCAGAGGAGAAGACTCTCGTCCTCGGCGATGCGGATCAGGCGCCAGCGCATCAGGGGAGCCCGCGCCAGATCGAATCCATGCTCCCGATCGGCCGTGAGGAGAGCCTCCACTCGCCGCTCTCGCTCGGCCGGGCTCAACGCTTCCAGATTCTCGCGACCGAGCTCCACCGGCGCCTCGCGGTGCACCACCTGCACAGGCCGCGCGAGGTCCTCCCACCGGAAGGAGGTCCGCAGTATGGGATGCCGCTGGACCGTGCGGCGGCAGGCTTCTTCGAGGATTTCCGGGCTCAGGCTACCCCGCAGCCGGAGCAGCGACTGGTCGACGTACAGACCCGCTCCCGGGTGGTAGAGGGTCTCGAAGAGAATCCCCTCCTGGAGAGGAGAAAGGGGGTAGACGTCCTCGATGCCCCAGGCCTCTCCGAGGAGCCGTTCGAGGCCCTCCTGCCCGAGACGGACGAGCGGGAAGTCTGAGGGGGTATGGCCGCCCAGACGGCGCTGGACGCGCGCACGGCAGTGCCCGATGAGCGCGCGGAGCTCGCCCAGGAAGCGGTCCGCCCAGCCCTCCACCGTCTCGCGGCGGTGAAGGTTGGCGCTGTAGTGCCAGCTCACCCGCAGGCGTCCTCCGGCGATCAGGGCTCCGATCTCGATGGCGTAGTCGCGCCGCCCCCTCGGGCTCCGGGCCGGACCACTCCCCTCGGGTGCCAACGTGAAGGACGAGCCTTCCGGCAGAGTCTGGTCGAGCTGGCCGAGGTAGTTGAAGGCCACTTCCGGGGACGGCGCAGGCGGCG
>JANOCF010000967.1:0-2612 GCA_031412055.1 Holophagales bacterium
CCCGTCTAAAGAAGCTGGACGACGAGACCCAGGAGCGCATCATCAACTGGGGGTACGCCGTGACCGACGCGGCGCTGCGGAAACATTTCCAGAACGACCTGCCCGACCCCAAGGGCTTCCCCTACCCGCGGGGTGTCTAGAGCTTCGTGCCCAGTCTTCAAACCTTGACCCTCCGCCATCCTTCCGGCTCCACCCCCGTGCTGGTGGGGCCGGACGCCCTGGCGTCCGCTCACGAGCGCCTGACCGGATGGCTCTCCGGACGGACCGTCTTCCTGGTGAGCACCCCGCGGGTGCTCGGGCTCCATGGCCAGCGCCTGGAGCCGCTGCGGCCGGTGGCCGGCCGGTGGGTGGTCCTGGAGGTGGAGGAGGGAGAACCGGCCAAGACGATCTCCGGCGCCGAGCGGCTCTGGAACGCCATGCTGGAGGCCGGCGGCAAGCGCGACAGCCGCGTCCTTGCCTTCGGCGGCGGCAGTGTCGGCGACCTGTCCGGGTTCACGGCCGGGTGCTTCCTCCGGGGCATCGAATTCACCCAGATTCCGACCACTCTCCTGGCCCAGGTGGACGCCGCCATCGGCGGCAAGACCGGAGTGGATCTACCGGGCGGCAAGAACACGGTTGGCGTCTTCCACCAACCTGCCTTCGTGATCTGCGACACCTCGGTCCTGCCGTCCCTCCCCCGGGAGGAGCTGCGCTCAGGCCTGGTGGAGGTGGTCAAGATGGCGGCGCTCCTCGACCCGGACCTCCTCACGAGAGTGGAGGAGCGGCTGGACGCCCTCCTCTCCGGCGATCCGGCCGAGCTGGGACCCGTGGTCGCAGCCTCGGCAGCCGCCAAGATCGCTGTCGTGGAGCGCGACCCTACCGAACAGGGGGACCGCCGGCTCCTCAACTTCGGCCACACCCTTGGCCACGCCGTGGAGTCGGCCTGCGGGTACGCCGGGCTCCGGCACGGCGAGGCGGTTGGCTACGGCATCCTCTTCGCCCTGCGGCTCGCCGTCTCCAGGGGGCTCGACCCGGCCTTCGCCGAGCGCCTCCGCTCCCTGCTCGCGCGCTTCGACCTCCCGCCCCTCCCGCCGCTCGATCCCGAGACGCTGATCTCCCTCATGGCGCGCGACAAGAAAGCCCGCGAGTCCGGGCTGGTCTGGGTCCTGCCGGCCGCCCTGGGAGAGGGGGAGATGGTCGAGGGAATCGGGGCGGACGTGGTCGCCGCGGAGCTCCGTCCCTTCCTGGAGAACCCGCTCGGCAGATCCTGATTCGTCTTTACATCGCCGCTCAGGTATAATTCGGGCAAGTTGTACCAGATCTATCGAGGATGAATGGCGACCCGAATGCCGGTCCGTACGCAATGACGACCCGCCGAAGCTTTGTCCGCCGTCTGAAGCTACGGCACGCGCTCCTCCTTGCCCTCCTTCTTTCGGGAATCATCCCGCTGGCCATCAGCAGCTTCCTGCTGGTCCAGAAGAACGAAGAGGTCCTGCGCGACGCCGAGCGCGACTACCTGATCCGCAAGGCCGGAGCCCTCTCCCGCGAGGTCAGCTCCTACCTGATCGCCATCCAGCGCCCGCTCAAGGAGCTGGGGAACGGCCTGCTCGTCGCCCCCGGCGCTCCACTCATGGCCGACCGGCTCCGCGAGGACTGGGTGGGCGCGCACCTCCAGCGCTTCGTGCGTGACAGCGACCTGATGGCTCTGCGCGTCGTGGACGACAGCGGCGGCGGTCCCCTGCTCGCTCCTGGCAACCTCGGCACACCGGCCCGCGAGGCCATGAATCAGGCCTTCGAAGAGGTGCGCAAGCAGCGCACATCCGATCCCGTCTACCGCTTCGTGGACATGGGCAAGACCGCCGAGCCGCTGGCGGTGCTGGCGCTCGCGCTCAAGGGGGCGGATGGCCAGAGGCTGTTCGTCGAAGCCCTGCTCCGGTTCCGCCCGCTGGCGGAGGTGCTCCAGGGCGAGGCGAGCCAGGGCGTGGGCATCTTCCTGGTGGATCGCAAGGGCCGCATCCTGTGGTCCGACAACGGCGGTCCCGGCATGGAGGAGTCGCTCAAGCGTTCGGTGCTCCCCCTGTTCGTGCAGCGGCCGGTCAGCCTGACCCGCGAGTACACGATGGAGACCGAGGACGGCGTCCAGGAGGTCCTGGCGCAGGTGAGCGCGGTCGAGGCGAGCGGCTGGGGCGTGATCGTGCAGAAGCCGCTCTCCCAGGCGTTCGCCGCGGTGGACCGGATGATCATGCAGACGGCGCTGTCCACGCTGCTGCTGGCCGCCCTCGCCCTGTCCTTCGCCTACCTGACGGCGCGCTGGGTCTCCCGGCCCATCCAGAGCCTTGCCGAGAAGACGCACGACATCGCGGCGGGCAACTTCGGCGGGCAGGTGGATACCAAGGGGCTTACCTTCGAGTTCGCCGACCTGGCCGAAGACTTCAACCAGATGAGCGGTCACGTCGACCGCTACATCCAGCAGCTCCGCCAGGCGGCGCAGGCCAACCGCGAGCTGTTCATCGGCTCCATGCGCGCCTTCGTGGCCGCCATCGACGCCAAGGACCCGTACACCCGGGGCCACTCCGAGCGCGTCGCCCAGTACAGCCGGACCATCGCCCGGTACCTGCAGCTCCCCGAGGAGG
>JANOCF010000968.1:0-3447 GCA_031412055.1 Holophagales bacterium
GCGGTGCCGTCGGTCCGCCACAGAGTCGTGTCCTCCTTGCGGAGGAAGACCTGGCCGCCGGCGGCTACGAGCTCTTCCGGCTTTTCGTAGAACTCGCAGCTCCCACCGGTATCGGGACCCGCGGAGGCCGAGCTCCCCGGATCTCCCTTGCTCGACCAGACGGTGCGCTCGAAGCCGTCGCAGGCGCTGAAGAAGAGGCGGTCCCCGAGCGCCAGCAGGTCGTCCGGCTCCGCGCTCGCGCCCTCCCCGGCGATGTTGGTGACCAGACGGGTGTCAGAGGGGCCGTTGCTCACCCAGAGCTCGAATCCGTAGCCGCTGCTCGCACCGAAGAACAGCTTGCTGCCCAGGAGCGCGGCCTGAGGCCCGTCCGTGTAGTAGGGGCCATAGCCGTCGGGCAGACTGGTGAGGCGGCGGGTCCCCTGGGCGGTACCGTCGCTCGTCCAGAACTCCATGCCGTTCCGCCCGTCGTTGCCCAGGAAGAGGACGCCTCCGGGATGGAGGGAAGGCCGTCCCGCCAACCCCGAGCAAGTGCCGGGGCAGAGGTCCAGGACCTTGTGGGTGCCGGCCGGAGTGCCGTCGGTGCTCCAGAGCTCCCGGTCGAATCCGTTCTGGCTGGCGCCGAACAGGATCCGGCCGCCGACCTTGAGCAGGTAGAGATCGACCGTTCCCTCCAGCAGCTTCTGCGGATGGCCGGGATCGGCAGTGGCGGCAAAAAGCCCATCGGCCAGGAAGACCAGGCGCCCGGCGACCTCCTCCATCTCTTCCTGATAGCGGATGAAAACGCGGGAGACGAGCCGGGTCCCTCCGGGAGTGCCGTCGCTGAACCAGACCTCCTCGTTCTCCGAGAAGCCTCCCCCCACGGAGAAGTAGACTCCGTTTGCACCCGGTTTGAGCCAATGGTCGATGGTGGAATCCGAGGTCAACTTCTTCAGGAGCCGTGTTCCGTTCCCGGTGCCATCGCTGACCCAGAGCTCCTTGACCTGATCGCCGGTATCGAGGACGAAAAAGATCCTGCCGGCCGCGACGGCGATCCGCTCGATGCTTCCCGGGCCGAATTCCTTCACCGCCGATGTACCCTCGGATGTCCCATCGCTGATCCAGAGCGCGTTTCCGCCCGAGAATACGAACCGGCTGCCGAAGACGGTCATCCAGGCGGTGTATCTCCCGCTCGGCGCGACCGCTTGCGTGCCGGCGGAGGTGCCGTCCGTCTTCCACAAGCCGCACTCGTCCTCGGGGGTGTCGCAGCCGGTGAAGTAGAAACGGCCGCCCTGGAACAGGCGGGTCCCCTGCTCGCCCAGCTCCACAAAGGTGATTCCGAGCTCTGGGCCGGTCAGCGGGGATGTCCCGGCTGTCGTTCCGTTTGTGCGCCAGAGCCGCAAGCCGCCACCGGCGAATTCGGTGGTCCAGAGCAGCGATCCGGAAACGCTGCCCAGGATGTCCGGGTAGGCGTCGCACGAGCCCGGGCAGACGTCCTGCAGGAGCCGCGTACCGCTGTCCGTGCCGTCCGTGACCCAGAGCTCTGAGCCGGTGCCGGGCTCCAGGGCGGTGAAGAACACTTTTCCGAGGGCTGCCTGGATCTCTCCTGGATGGGCGTTGTTGTCCGAGTTTTGTCCCAGGTTGATGTCCCTGGCCAGCGTGGCGGTCTGGCCGGCAGCCATGACTGGAGCGAGGAGGGCGAGAGTCAGCACGATCGGGGCGGGTCTCATGGGTGATCTCCTGGGATGATGTCCGACTCTAGGTGAGCGGAAGCAGGGAAGCATTTCGCTCATCCTATGCGCTTTCGGGTTCGCCGCACCCGCGGGTGGAGACATTCCACCGGCGGGCGCAGCGTCTCCACCCGCGGGGTAAACGCCGCGAGGACCGTCCTCATCCGTTCCGGGGGGCGTACATCATGACCATCACCCCTACCAGGCAGAGCGCGGCCCCGGTCACGTCCCACGCGTCCGGCCTGTGCCCGTCCATCCACCAGCCCCAGAGGAGCGACAGGCTGATGAACATCCCTCCATAGGCCGCGTAGACCCGGCCGAAGTGGGCCGGCTGGAACACCGGGACGATTCCGTAGCCGAAAAGGCAGATCCCGCCGAGCAGGCCAAGCCAGCCGGAACGCCCCTCGCGCAGCCAGAGCCAGACCAGGTAGCCGCCGCCGATCTCCAGCAGCCCGGCGGTCAGGAACAGGGCGATCGAACGCAGCAGGGGGATGGGCGTGTCCATGGGGCGGAGCTTACAACCTTCCTCCCGCGCATCCGTATTAGAATCCGCTCACCCATGAACGCCATCACCCAGGCCTTCCTACCCAACCGCGCGATCTCCCGGCACACGTTCTGGATCATCATCGCCTTCCAGGCGGCGATGTTCCTCGCCATCTGGATCAACTCGCCCTTCAAGGTTCTTCCCCAGCCGGACGAGGTCTGGACGGGCTTCAAGGACCTCTGGATGACGCAGGGGCTGGCCCGGGAGCTCTGGAAGAGCTTCATGCTGAACCTCCAGGCTTTGGGGCTGACCCTGGTGATCTCCCTCGCGCTGTCGTACCTGACCGTGCTGCCCTTCTTCCGGCCGATCGCGCTGGCGGTCTCCAAGGGCCGGTTTCTCGGCCTGGTCGGCCTGACCGTGATCTTCACCCTGTCGCTGGGCGGCGGCCGGGCCTTGAAGCTGTCGCTCCTGGTCTTCGCGATGACCGTGTTCTTCGTGACCGCCATGGCTTCCGTGGTGCTGGAGATCCCCCGGGAGCGCTTCGACCATGCCCGCACCCTGCGGATGGGGGAGTGGAAGGTGGTCTGGGAGGTGGTGATCCTGGGAACGCTGGACAAGGCCATGGAGGTGCTGCGGCAGAACGCCGCCATCGGCTGGATGATGCTGACCATGGTCGAGGGGTTCGTGCGCAGCGAAGGGGGCGTCGGCGTCCTGCTGCTCAACCTGAACAAGCACTTCCTGCTCGACAAGGTCTTTGCCGTGCAGCTCACCATCCTCTTCGTCGCGCTGCTCCAGGACTATGGGATCGGCGCCCTCCACCGCCTCCTCTTCCCGTATGCCCGCCTCGTCCTGGAGAGGAGATAGCGCCATGGCCGCACCGAGCTTCGAGTACTCCCATGGCGCCACTCTGCTTAAGGCGGAGGGCATCAACGTCACCCTGGGCGGGAGCCTGATCCTGCGGGACTTGAACCTGGAGATCAGGGACCTTCGCCGGCCCGGAGCGGTAGCCGGCCAGATCGTCGGCCTGCTGGGGCCGTCCGGTGTGGGCAAGACGACCCTGTTCCGCGTCCTCGCCGGGCTGATGGCCCCGGACTCCGGGAGCGTCGAGGTGAAAGGCGAACCCGTCCAGCGCGGCATGGTCGGCGTCGTCGCGCAGGACTACCCGCTCTTTGAACACCGCACGGTCCTGAGCAACCTGACCGTCGCCGGTCGGCAGGAGGGCCACTCCGGCGCGGAAAGCCAGGAAAAAGCAAAGGG
>JANOCF010000969.1:0-1539 GCA_031412055.1 Holophagales bacterium
CTCCTCCAGGCCATCAACTTCTACGAGGACGCGCCGGGCTACGCCGACGTGCGGACGAACCTCGGCCGGGCCCAGAGCCGGCTGGCCCAGGTGCAGGGGCGCATCCATGAGCTGGAGTCGCCAGGCATCCTGGACGAGATCGACGACATCTTCGGGGAAAATGACAACGATCCGGAAAGCGACGCTCGCGACGATCGCGACGATCCCCAGCAGGCCCTGAAGGCGATCGAGCAGGTGATCGGGTTGATCCGGGCGGCCAAGGGCGCCGCAGATGGAGGAGGGGGGCAATGAGCGCTGTTCACTGGGAGACCCCTGCATGGCCGTAACCCGCAGCAGCGCAGCCGAGCGGCGGCAGCGCCAAGGACCCGGCGCGCATCCCGTTCCCGGGCTCCAGCCCGCGTCCCGCAACCGGGAAGCCGCGCTGCTCGGAGGCGGCCTGGCCGTGGTCCTCCTGGGCCTCCTCCTGGTCTACCTGGCGGTCGGCAAGCCGCTCGCGCCCATCACCCAGGGGCTCGCAAGCGGCGACGTGGTGAACCTCAACAACCTGCGCCAGGCCGAGGACCTCCTTCCCCACCTCGGCTTCATCAGCGAGCCGAACGAACGCTCCTACGTGGCGCGCAGGATCTGGCGCCGCGCCCAGGAGGGGCCGGTGCCCAACGTGGGCGAGCTGGGCAAGGTCCGCATCCCCGCTACGGAGATCGAGAGCGAGCGCCGACTGCCCGAGCTGCGCCAGCGCCTCGACGTCCTGCGCGAGCAAGTCGGAGAGAATATCCCGGAGGAGGGCCTGAGCGTCCGTCTCCTCACCCTGGCCGAGCTGCGGGAGCTCAAGCCTCACGTGGTCGTCCGCACCCCGGCGCAGTTCCGCTCCTCGCTGTGGCTCTGGGCCGCGCTGATGCTCGTCGGTTTCCTGGCGGTGCACGCCTTCTGGCGGGTGCGCCGATTCCCCGGCGACGAGCTGATCCTGCCCATGCTGCTGGTGCTCACCGGCATCGGGCTGATGGTGATGGTGAGCGTCCGCGATCCGCTGCGCGACCTGAGCCTCTACCGGCCGTTCGCACAAGGAGTGCTCGCCGGAGCCGTCCTCCTCGTGGCCGCCAGCCAGGTGGACTGGGAGCGCTCGCCCATCCGGCGCATGACCTTCCTCCCGCTCCTCGTCGCCCTCGGCCTGTCGGTGCTGCTGATCCTCTTCGGCAGCGGCCCGGGAGGGAGCGACGCCAAGGTCAACCTGTTCGGCTTCCAGCCGGTCGAGGCGGTCAAGATCCTGGTCGTGCTCTTCCTGGCGAGCTACTTCTTCGACCGCTGGGAGTTCCTGCGCGAGCTGCCGGAGCGGCGCCTGCCGGGGTTCCTTTTCAAGCTGGGCCTGCCCAAGCTGGAGTACGCGCTGACGCCGGTCCTGGCCATGGGCGCGGTGCTGATGTTTTTCTTCCTGCAGCGCGACCTGGGACCGGCGCTCGTGCTCGCCTTTCTCTTCCTGATCCTCTACTGCGTGGCGCGGGGCCGGCCGGTGATGCTGGTGCTGGGCACGCTGGTGATCCTCGC